>DAIOHI010000118.1:0-7395 GCA_036744815.1 Paludibacteraceae bacterium | reverse complement strand
ATTTAAATTCAGATGAGATTTTTAAATCTCCATATTATTATTTGCAACAAAACGATATAATTTATGTTGAGCCTAACACAGTAAAAACTATAGCTTCGCAGAATATCTCGCTTTATTTGTCTTCTATTTCAACAGTAGCCACTTTAGCGACAGCTATATATGCAATAAGTAAGTAAGCAACTTAAAAACTGATTAGACATAAAATTTAAATTATACGCAAGCAAGTTGTAAAAAATATTGAAAAAATGAATCAGCCATCAAATAATCCTAGCCAATCCTCAACTCAAACGGAAGTGATTGATATAAAAGAACTGATACGGAAATATATTAAGAACTGGCATTGGTTTTTTGTGTCAATCTTCTTTTGCGTTATAATTGCCTTTCTTTTTATAAAAAGGTCCCCTTTAGAGTATGAAGTTACGACAAGCATTCTCTTGAGGCAGGATGCTTCAAAAGGTATAGCTGCTTCTGAGCAGGCTATATTACAGGCAATGGGACTATCGTCCACATCAAAGGAGGTTGAGGATGAAATTCAGATAATACAATCTAAAACATTAATTAGGGAAGTAATTAAGTCTTTAGATATTCAAACAGAGTATTACAGCAAGAACAGATGGAAATATGATGAATTATATACAAATACCCCAATTAAATTAATTCCTCCTTCTTCCATTTTTAATGATACACTACGTAGTCGTATCGAGTTTTATATTTCTAAAAATAAAAAAGGGTATAATGTCAAGGTCAAAGCACTGAAAGAAACTTATAAATTTTTTATTGAAGATATTACGACACCAATAAACACGGAATTTGGAATTATACGTTTCGAACAGATAAAGCCATTAAAAGAAAGTATTCGTTACAAAATAATTACATATCCGACCGAAAGTTTGGTAGAGGGTTATCGAAGTGCAATTACAGTTGTATCTGTTAATAAAAAATCAAATGCAATATCGATTTCTCATATTTCTGCATGTGTTCCTAAATCTAAGAATATCTTAAATAAGATGGTCGATACATATAATCTTGATGCCATTAGAGATAAAAACCTTATTACTATGAACGCAAAATCCTTTATTGACGAGCGTCTAGAATTCATAGTAAAAGATCTATCTGATATAGAGCAAGATGTCGAAAGGTATAAAAAGCAAAACAAAATGGCGGACATTGATGTTCAAGCTGAATTGCTTTTAAAGAATATGTCTGAATATGAAAAGGAACGTCTTTCTCTTGAAACGCAGCTGAGTGTTATGTCTTTTATTGAAAACTCCGTGAAAGATAAGAACAAACAATTCGATTTTATTGCTCCCAATCTAACATTAGAAACTAGCCCTGCAATAGAAAAAAGGAATATCAATAATGATGAGACACCAATTCCTTCGAGTGGTGAAAACAATGCTTTACAAAAACTTATTCAAGAATATAATACTACATTGATTAAACGAACGAAATTGTTAAGTGCAACGAATAGTCAAAATCCGGTTATTATTCAAATTGAACAAGAACTTTCTATCATTAGAGAAAATATTTTATCTAGCATTGCTTCTTCAAAAGAAGGAATGATCATCTCTTTGAAAGAAATTGGATTAAAAGACAGTCAGTTCGAAAAAATGTTGAGGAGTGTGCCAACACAAGAAAGAGAATTTATTGAAATTAAAAGGCAGCAAAAAATAAAAGAAGAGTTATTTGTCTTTTTATTAAAAAAGCAAGAAGAAGCTGCCCTCACGTTGGCAAGCGCTGCTCCGTCAGCAAAGACAATTGACGCAGCAAACACTTCTACAACTCCAATATCTCCGAGGAAAAATATTATTTTGTTAATGGGATTAATTTTGGGAGCTGCAATACCCATGATCATAATTTATTTGATAGACTTTTTCAACAATAAGATTAATAATAAGAATGAATTATTGAAGGTTGTGAAAGCTCCTTACTTAGGAAATATTGCACAAATATCTAATACTACAGATCAGATAGTTGTAAAAGAAGGTGTTATTAGTCCTGTTGTAGAAATGTTCAAGCTGGTTCGAGCTAATTTACGTTTTATGATTGGTTCTAAAGAGTCTCCAGTTATTTTAATAACATCCAGCTTTAGTGGGGAAGGGAAATCCTTTGTAGCACTGAATTTAGCAATGTCCTTTGCACTCATGCAGAAAAAAATTGTTATAGTAGGGTTGGATATTAGAAGTCCAAAAATTGCAGAATATCTCAATATATCAAGAGACAATGGAATAACTGTTTATTTATCTGACAATTCAACAAGTTTGGATAGTATTATTCATAAATCATCATATTCATCTTATCTTGATGTAATTCCAGCTGGGCCAACGCCTCCAAATCCTTCAGAATTATTAATGACACCTCGCTTAGATGACCTTTTTGAAAAATTGAGAAAGAAATATGATTATATTATCGTAGATTCTGCTCCTATTGCCATTATTTCTGATACCTATCTCTTGAATCGCATAGCAGATAACACTATCTATGTAACAAGAGAAAACTATACTCCAAAAGAAATTTTGCCATTCATTAATGAAATTTATGAAGAGCAAAAATTAAAAAACATTGCAGTTGTATTAAATGGTTCTAAAGAAGGGATGTCTTCGTATGGATATGGATACGGAAGCTATTTTAAACAAACAAAAAACAAAAAAGCATAGAAACAACGATCTGCTAGTTTTTGATTTAAAGATATGAACGATAGGTAGTTGTGGTTTCTTTTCGTGGTCTTGGTTTTGTCAATGGCTGTATAGACGATTTGTTGAGTATTCAAACAATTTTGTTGATTTATTTCATGATTTAATCCCTGATATATACTTCTTAATGTTCTTATCCTCTTTTCCATCTATAGGAAATGTCTTAGGGAAAATAACGAAAAGGACATTCTTAAAATAGTATTATTCTTCAAAGTATGTATTAAAAAAAGTGAGCGATTCTCTTCGCTCACTTTTTAATATATTGAATCACTACTCTGGATTCTGGGCATAAAACTACTTTCTCTATTCAGTGAGAACTATAGTAATGCTCCTATTTTTTCGGATAGAGCAGCTTTTTGAGCCACACCAACTTGTTTGTCAACCAACTTGCCTCCTTTGAAAAACAATACGGTAGGGATATTCCGGATTCCATAAGTTTCGGGAGTTTCCACATTCTCATCGACGTTTAGTTTTCCAATTGTAACTTTTCCGTCGTATTCTTTAGATAATTCTTCGATGGTAGGTCCAAGCATGCGACAAGGTCCGCACCATTCTGCCCAAAAATCAACAACTACTGGTTGTCCACTTTCAATTAATTCTTTGACGCTCGCGTCTGTAAACTCTAATGCCATAATTTATAATGTTTTGATGTTGTATGTTTTGTTTATCAATAAAACAGATTTTTTTCAAATATGTTGAGGTTTCAGTGTTTATAAAGCCATTGATAAAAACTATATTATTTTGTTTACAAAAATACGGTTATTTTATTTGAAACTGAAGGTTGTTCTTGCGAAAAACTCATTCAATAATAAAAGAAAGTAATTCATCGTGTTCGTAATGTTTTAGCATTTTGTACACTTTATTGTTAAGTTCGAAGCGATGTTGCCTTGAGAAGAGCTTTAGTTTTTCCTTAGGCGTTACACTTTCATCAACAACTTGAACATACAAATTTACATTCCCTTTGTTTTGGAGAACCATCTCCGACAATTCTTCAGTGAATGAATTGGTTAAGTTATTCAATTCAATTGATAATGTCATTTTGCTTATCGAACGATCTCTAATTCCGTTGAGTAACTCTATATTTTGTATTTTAAATTCCAATTCTTTAGGAAGTCCGTTGTCTCTTTCTTCTTTTTTTCTGAATTTATAATCGGCTCCTTTTTCCTGTACAATACCGTTTACGGACAAATACAAGTCTTTTATCATGTACTTACCAAACTCTACGTAGTTGTTCCCAAACAAAGGAAATTCGTGCAGCCCATCATAATCTTCGATAGTAAGAATTCCGTATGGATTTCCTGCTTTTGATGTTCCATGCCGAATGGCACTTACCATACCACCGATCCGCAATATTTTACCTTGATTCGCTTCCAAGTTTTTCAAATCTAAAGTTGTAGCATTGCAAAGATGTTTGATTTCCAGCTCAT
Organism: Paludibacteraceae bacterium; assembly: GCA_036744815.1. GTDB lineage: Bacteria > Bacteroidota > Bacteroidia > Bacteroidales > Paludibacteraceae > H1. Next base: position 3,275 of record DAIOHI010000118.1, on the reverse strand, counting down.
ATTCGTCGAGTGGATGAGCCGATAAATAAATACCGATTAATTCCCGCTCTTTGTTTAGTTTTTGTAGAGGCGACCATTCTGGAGCATAAGGAATTTCCGGTTTGGCTATTTCGATAGCTGAATCATCATCTCCAAACAAAGAATTTGTTGTCAACATTTTGTCGGATTGGTACTTGTTTCCATATCGGATTATCGTCTCCAACACCAATTCGCCTTTGTTGTTCTCTGCAAAAAGTTGTTCGCGATGAATATCTGAAAAAGCATCGAAAGCTCCGGAAAGTGCTAAACTCTCAATCGTTTTCTTGTTGCAGGCTGTTAAGTTAACACGCTCGATGAAATCGAACAAATCTTTAAACTTTCCGCCATTTTTACGTTCCTCAACAATAGCTATAACAGCGCCTTCACCTACTCCCTTTACTCCGCCTAATCCAAAGCGAATATTCCCTTCGTCATTAACAGTAAAAGTTAATTCGCTTTCATTCACATCCGGACCCAGCACATTCATTCCGAGATTGCGACATTCGTCCATAAACTTCGTAACCTCACCGATATCGTCCTTGTTGCGCGTTAAGTTCGCAGCCATAAATTCGGCTGGATAATGAGCTTTCAAATAAGCCGTCTGATAAGCAATCCACGAATAACAAGTAGCATGCGATTTATTAAAAGCGTATTTGGCAAATTCCGCCCAGTCGTTCCAAATTTGTTCTAATTTTGCTTTTGGACCAAAACCTTTCTTCTCGGCACCTTCGAGGAATTTTTCGCGTAGGGTAGCCATTTTATCAATGAGCTTTTTCCCCATCGCCTTACGCAATTCATCGGACTGACCACGCGTGAAACCCGCCAAATCGCGGCTCAGAAGCATGACCTGTTCTTGATATACTGTGATGCCATAAGTCTCATTCAATCGCTTTTCCATTTCGGGAAATGGATATTCGATCTGTTCGCGACCGTGTTTCCGATTAACAAATTGCGGAATATATTGCATCGGTCCCGGACGATATAAGGCATTCATCGCAATCAAATCTTCAAATTGAGAAGGCTGCAATTCTTTCAGATATTTTTGCATTCCAGCCGACTCAAACTGAAATGTTCCTACGGTTAGTCCTTTACTAAATAATTCATAGGTTTCTTTATCGTCAATCGGAATGTTGTCAATATCTAGATCGATATTTTTTGACCGTTTTATATTTGCAAGAGCTTCTTTTATAATGGAAAGGGTTTTTAATCCCAAGAAGTCCATCTTTATCAATCCAATTTCCTCAATAACAGAACCTTCATATTGAGTAACAAGAACTTCTTCTTTTGCTTCTTTGTCTTCCGCTGTGCTAATCGGAACCAGATTTGTCAAATCGTCGGAACCGATAATAACGCCACAAGCATGAACTCCTGTCTGGCGAACGGTTCCTTCTAACATTTCGGCATAGCGAAGCGTGTTCGAAAGGTTTGGATCGGATGAATTGCGGGCAGCCTGCAACTCCGGCACATGCTTAATGCTGTTGCTGATATTTATTTTTGGAGCCTTCCCTGTTTTCGGATCTTCAGGTAAACGTTCGGGGATCAGTTTCGTCAAGCGTTCGGCTTCCGGCAAAGGCAATCGCTGTACGCGTGCAACGTCTTTAATCGACGATTTCGCCGCCATTGTTCCATAGGTAATAATATGGGCAACACGCTCCTTCCCATATTTTTCGGTTACCCAACGAAGCACTTGTCCGCGTCCGTCGTCATCGAAGTCAATATCAATATCGGGCATCGAAATACGATCGGGATTCAGAAAACGCTCGAACAGAAGATCATATTTCAAAGGATCAATATCGGTTATTCGCAAGCAATAAGCCACCACCGATCCGGCAGCCGAACCTCGTCCGGGACCTACCGAAACATTCATTTCTCTGGCGGCACTGATGAAATCCTGAACGATAAGAAAATAACCCGGAAAACCCATCGTTTTCATTACATTGAGTTCGAACTCGATGCGTTCCGTTTTTTCCGTGTCAAGATCGGCTCCATATCTGAATTGAGCTCCTTTAAAAGTCAAATCGTGCAAATAATCGGCTTCTAATTTCACCCGGATTACCTTATCGTAACCTCCTAATCGTTTGAAAGAGTCGTCGCCAAATTCTTCGCGAAGCACAGCTTCATTAAATTTCTCTTTATATTGTTCTTCCGTTCCGAATTCTTCGGGAATAGGGAAAACAGGCATCATCGGAGCAGAATCAATGTCATAGAAATCAACCTTTTCCGCAATATCCAAAGTGTTTTCCAGGGCTTCGGGAATATCGGAAAAAATATCCCACATTTCTTCCGGAGTTTTCAACCATTCTTGCTTCGTGTAACGCATCCGCGAAGGATCGTCCAACTCCTTGCCCGTGCTGAGGCAGATAAGTCGTTCGTGTGCTTCGGCATGTTCTTCTTCTACAAAATGTACGTCGTTGGAAGCGATGATTTTTGTATTTGTTTTACGTGCTAAAGCGATTAAATGCTCGTTTTGCTCTTGTTGTTTGGGGAATGTTGTTGTGTCAGCTCCGGGTTTATTGGTTTTGTGGCGTTGTAGTTCAATGTAATAATCGTCGCCAAAAACTTGTTTGTGCCACATAATGGCTTTTTCAGCTCCTTCGAGATCACCTCTTTCGATGTATTTGTGGATTTCGCCTCCCAAGCAAGCCGACGAGGCAATCAGTCCTTCACTGTATTGTTCCAGCACATCGTGATCAATACGTGGACGGTAATATTTCCCGTCAATCCAGGCGGTTGAGATGAGTTTGCAAAGATTGCGGTATCCTGTTTTGTTTTTGGCAAGCAATACCAAGTGGTAACCACTTCGATCTTCCTGCAATTCTTTGTCGAAACGACTGCGGCGAGCTACATAAGTTTCGCAACCGATAATAGGTTTAAATAATTTTGCTTCTTCTTCAGCAATTTGTTTTTTAATATTTAGCTTTTCGTCGTCAGACAATCCGTCTTTCTCCAAACTCTTTTTGAGTTCAGAAATACTTCCTTTTACTTTTGAATTTTTCTTTTTTGTATAGTTGTAAAATTCCTTTATTCCAAACATGCTTCCATGATCGGTTAAGGCGATGGCATTCATGCCATTTTTGGATGCTTTTTCAACTAAATCGGGAATGGACGACATTCCGTCGAGAATAGAGTAATAGGAGTGTACGTGTATGTGGACAAAAGATTTCATCAGGAGTTCAAAATAGTCGTTTTTCGACTTGCTAAGATAAGGCTTATTTTTGAAAACAGACGAAAGAAATAAGAGGAAGTTATCGACAAAA
>DAIOHI010000117.1:0-7406 GCA_036744815.1 Paludibacteraceae bacterium | reverse complement strand
GGCCACAACCACGACGAAAACCAAGTATCCAAACAATCTTCATCTTGGCGCAAATCGTCGATAGACAACGAATAATCGACCATTTTTGTTGCTTTTTCGTAAGCTTCTTCTTTGGTCAAAGCAACTACAAAACCACCTTTCGGTAAAAAATAAGCCGGAATACGATGTCCCCACCACAATTGACGCGAAATACACCAATCCTTCACATTTTCCATCCAATAACGATAGGTGTTTTTGAATTTCGCCGGATAAAGTTTAATATCGTCTTCCATCACGGCTTTCAATGCAGGTTCTGAGATTTCTTTCATCTGCAAAAACCACTGCATCGATAATTTTGGTTCGATAACGACATTAGTGCGCTCCGAATAACCAACTTTATTGACGTAGGCTTCCACCTTTTCCATCAATCCGGATGCTTCCAAGTCTTTCACTATTTTCTCGCGAACATCAAAACGATCCATGCCTGCATACTGCAAACCACGTTCGTTCAATGTGCCATCGGCATTAAAGATGTCAATTGTTTCGAGGTTGTATTTCTCACCAAGCATGTAATCGTTTACATCATGAGCCGGAGTTACTTTCAGGCAGCCTGTTCCGAATTCCATATCTACATATTCGTCCTCAATAACCGGAATAACGCGATTTACCAACGGAACAATCACTTTCTTTCCTTTCAAGTGAGCTGTTTTCGGATCGTTCGGATTGATACACATCGCTGTATCGCCCATAATAGTTTCGGGGCGCGTTGTTGCAACAACGGCAAAAGTATTTTCACCTTCAATTTTATATCTCAAGTAATATAACTTTCCATTAACTTCCTTATGAATAACTTCTTCGTCAGACAATGCTGTTTGCGCCTGCGGATCCCAATTCACCATGCGAACTCCACGATAGATCTTCCCTTTTTCGTACAGATCACAAAACACTTTCAACACGCTTTCCGAACGTTTCTCGTCCATCGTAAAAGCCGTACGATCCCAATCGCAGGAAGCACCGAGCTTTTTTAATTGTTCGAGGATAATTCCTCCGTGCTTATGCGTCCAATCCCAAGCATGATTCAAAAACTCTTCACGGCTCAAATCTGTTTTTTTTATGCCTTCGGAAGCTAATTTAGCAACTACTTTCGCTTCGGTTGCGATAGAAGCGTGATCGGTTCCCGGAACCCAACAAGCATTTTTACCTTGCATACGAGCGCGACGCACCAACACATCTTGAATCGTATTATTCAACATGTGTCCCATGTGCAATACACCGGTTACATTGGGAGGCGGAATAACAATAGTATAAGGCTCACGCCCATCTGGTATGGAACGGAAAAATCCGTTCTTCAGCCAATACTCATATATTTTCGACTCTATATCGGAAGGATTGTATTTACTTGCAAGTTCCATAAAAAAGAAAGTATTTGGTCATTTTTTTTGAGCTGCAAAGATAAGAAAAATAATGTGGCAACATCTAATTTTGCCCATTGTACTTATTTTTAAAATGCTTCGCTTGCCGTGATGTAAAATTGTAGTTTATCGCCGTAATTATTTTTTGCAAAATCGACTCGAAGATGCACACGCGCATCATTAAGCCGGAAACGCAAACCGGCTCCGTAGGTAACTTTAAGCTTGTCAATTTTATAATGATCGCCGCCTAACACATCGCCGGCTGTGAGAAAAGCCGCCGCTTTCAGTCGTTTATAAATAGGAATACGGTATTCTGTTTGTCCTGAAAGCAACAAGTTGTTGCGATACATTCCGGAGCGAAATCCGCGCCCGACATCGCGCCCTCCGATGGTGGGCAATAACTGAAAAGGAATATCACCATTGCTAAAACTTCCTTTTGCATAAGCTTGCCAGGCAAACACATGATTTTCGAACAACGGAATAAATTGACGCACATCCAAGGAAAATTGCTGCAAAGAATAACTGCTTAAAAAACGGGAATGGGATATTTCGAAAGTCGTTTTTGCAAAGAAGCCTTCGTAGGGATAAAAATGATTGTCGCGTGTATCGTACATAGCCGTGACGCCAAGCGTAAACAAATGATAAGGAGTCCATCCGGCTGTTCCGTATTTCGAAAATATTTCGTCTTTATTGTTGTTGAAAATAGAATCTGTTTTTACCTGCTCATTGAGAAAAGAAAGAATTCCTCCTACGTAAAAATCTTTTGTAACTGCGTATTGAGGTTGAATGGAAAGATTTATTTTTTGAGAAATGTAGGATTGTTTTAATTGAGTGGGCGTATTACCAATTCCATAGTAGAAATCGGGATAATTTTGCACATTCAGATTGGAATAGACATAATACTTACCGTTTTTCAGGAAAAATTTTGGAGTAATGTTGAACATAAACTGATTCAACAAAGTATAGTAAGCGCTTCCGGCGATGGAGCTAATACGGCTGATATCTTTGCTTTTGAAATAATAGCCTCCCGCCAAACCGAAGGCTACACTTGTTTCTTGCTGATAGGACGCATTGGGAATAATGAACAAACTACTACGCGCTTTAATAGAATCGTTAGCCGATTCAGCCAACAACGGAATGAAAGAAAAGAGAATCAGAGCAAAAGCTAAGTTAAGTTTACGGGACATATAAGTAAAAAATCAGTCATCTCAAACTTAAGATGACCGATATTATATTGATTGATGATAAAGAGCCTTCTTTTCGGCGGCTATCTTATGCGGAAAAATTAAACCGTCATGATTTCTTTTTCTTTTTCTACAAGTATATCTTCTACTTTTTTGATGTACTTGTCGTGAATTTTTTGAGCCGAAGATTCCACGTCTTTTTGCACATCTTCCGACAAGCCTTCTTTTACCAGTTTTTTCATTTTTTCGATCACATCGCGACGCGCATTACGAATACTGATTTTACAATCTTCGCCTTCGCCTCGCGATTGTTTCACCAATTGTTTCCGGCGATCTTCAGTCAGCGGCGGTATCATAAGGCGGATTACCTCTCCGTTGTTGGCAGGCGTAATACCTACATCCGAATTTAATATCGCTTTTTCGATAACAGGCAGCATTGCTTTTTCCCAAGGTTGTATAGCGATGGTTTTCGCGTCGGGAGCTGTGATTGTGGCAACATTGCTGAGCGGAGTCATCGATCCGTAATAATCTACTTTCACGCCATCCAAAATACGAGGATTTGCTTTCCCTGCCCGTATGCGAGCCAAGGTATCGTCCAAAAACATAATAGCCGCTTCCATGTTTTCCTCGGCTTCATTCAAATAAGGTGTTACGTCTAACATATCGTTTTATTATTTCAAGATTTTACATTCCAAATTCCAACATATCCTTTCTTCGTTTGCGAAAAACGAGCTTTCGCTTACGCCAAATCAGGAATCTGTTAATTTCTTACGAGTGTTCCTATTTTTTCGCCCAATAATACTTTTTGCAAATTGCCTACCTTATCCATATCGAATACATAAATCGGCATATTATTTTCCTTACACATCGTAGTTGCCGTCAGATCCATCACTTTCAGGTTGCGATTGTAAATTTCGTCGTAAGTTATTTCGTCGAATTTCGTTGCTGTCGGATCTTTTTCCGGATCGGCGGTATAAATTCCATCCACACGGGTTCCTTTCAACATGACATCGGCTTCTATCTCAATTGCCCGAAGCGAAGAACCGGTATCGGTTGTAAAAAAGGGATTTCCCGTTCCGGCTGACAATATCACAACTTCGCCTCTGTTTAAGCGCTCAATCGCTTTTTGTTTGCGATAAAACTCGCCGATGGGTTCCATGCGGATAGCTGTAAGCACGCATGATTTTATGCCTATCGACTGCAAAGCGGAGTTCAGTGCCAAACTATTGATAACGGTTGCCAGCATTCCCATTTGGTCGCCCTGCACCCGGTCGAAACCTTTGGAAGTGCCGCTCAATCCACGAAAAATATTACCTCCACCAATAACGATGCCTACTTGCACGCCCATCTCTACCGCCTCAGCAATTTGTTCAGCGTATTCGTTCAAACGCTTCTCGTCGATACCATATTGCTTTTCACCCATCAACGACTCGCCGCTGAGTTTTAATAATATTCGTTTAAATACAGCCATTATATCTTTTAATTTTTAGCAAAAATAGATAAATTGAATCGGATATGCAAACCTAAAAAACAGAAGCTCGGCGCTTTATTTTCCTTTCGGACTTCTTCGTGAAGGAGAATAAAAAGACGGCATCCGACTAAAATTTTCTGTTTTTGTTTTCCTGTAATGAGAAAAAAGACGAAAAGAACAGTTGTTTCGCAACTTTTGCACAAAGAAAAGAAATTAAACAGTATAAAAAGCCGATAAAGCTCTGAAAAAGTATAATTTGGCTTGGTTATTGTAATAAATATTATAAAAGAAGTTTTTTTAGAGCATTTACGCTAAACATTTCGGTAAAAAAAGATTTTTCGCATCGTTTACTAAAGGAAATTTAACAAACAAAGATTTTTTAGTCTGTTTCCTAAAGGAAATTTAGCACAAAAAGATTTTTTATAGCGTTTCCTGAAAGAAAGTTAACAAAAAAAGATTTTTTGCTCCATTTCCTCGAAAGTTATTAGCGTAATTTTTTTTCGATCGGGTCAATAAAGAATTTATCAACCCAAAACAATTGGCTTTCATAAGAAAAACGTATCATCCTTCATCGGATGGCTGACAAGAAATATAATTATTAACCTTACAAACAACTAAAATTATGATTAAGTCTTCGAATTTAACAAAACTTGGTCAGTTAGATCTGTTCCAGGTTATCAAAAACATCCTTACTTTTTTACAAGCCGTCGATTTAAAAACACTTCATCTCGAAAAAGTGTACAATGACCTTAAAAGTTCTTTCGACGCATTCGACATCGCGATTATTCAAGACCGGAAAACGGGTTTTACCAATTCTCTCAGCGAGTTGGATGCCGAGCGCGACAGTCTTTACATTGGTTTTACGTCTTACCTGAGAGGTTGCCTGAAAATGCCATCAGTTCCCAAAATTGAAGCGGCAAAATCCTTATTAGCAATTATTGAGAAATATCCTTACATCCCTTCGCTCAGACAGCGAGACGAAACCGCTGCTTTGACCAATCTTCTTCAAGATATTAAAGCCCCTGAAGCTGTCGAACAAATTAATTTGCTGGGTGCAATGGATTTTGTAAATGCTATAGAAGAAAAAAATACCGCCTTCGAAAATATGTATAATCAACGCACCCAAAAAGAAGCTCAAACGATACTTGAAGAAACAAAAAAGGCTCGTCAAGCTGTAGAAGGGGCTTTTCGAGCTGTAGTTAGCGCCATCAACGGGCTGGAAGATGCCATGGGCGGAGATGCCTACCGCGAAATATCCGACCAGATAAACCGCGAAGTGCTGCGTGCTCAAAAATAAGAGAATAGTCCAAATAGATAACCATAGGCAAACAGTTTTAGGGTAATAGTTTTACTAGGACTATTTTATACGCGATTTATCTGCCGCGAGGCAGGTAAATTGCGTTTCTTTTTGTTATATTTTGCATCCCCTCTTTTCACATATATCCTTTGAATTTATTTAAATACAAAACAATTTCGCCAAGATAAACTATTTTGTTTTTCTATTGTTTTATCTAAAGTAATAGAAAAATATTATAACAATACATACAAAGGACAAATTATGACCTATCGCAAACAAGGATTTTTTATTTTATTATCGGGCTTTATGCTGCTCGCCTTCGGATGCAATGCACAAGCGAAAGAAAAAGATTTAAAACTCGAAAACGAAAATTTAAAAAAAGAAATAAGCATGATAAAGGAATCATATAACAAATTGCTTTCGGAAGTTGAAAACGTAGTGAAAAACAAGGATGCCGAACAGGCTGATAAAATCCTTGAAAAAGAAAAAGCTTTGAACAGAAAAAGCGACAAATATAAACTATCGGCACAAACACGCATCGGGCACGTTCACTTGAAAGTTTCCGACTTAGAGCGTTCGATAGCTTTCTATCGCGATGTGTTAGGTTTCGAAGTAACAATGATGTATGGCTCTCAAGCTGCTTTCTTGTCGGCAGGAGGTTATCATCATCATATCGGATTGAATACATGGACGAGCAAAGGTGCGCCTCCTGCATCGGAAAAAAGCGTAGGTCTGTATCACACAGCTATACTCTATCCTACCCGACGCGATTTGGCATTGGCTGTTGAGAAATTGATGAAAGCCAATTATCCTATTAGCGGAGCCTCCGACCACGGTGTTTCGGAAGCCATTTACTTGAACGATCCTGATGGAAATGGGGTAGAACTTTATTGGGATAAACCCCGCGAACAATGGCCCAAAACGAAGGATGGATCATTGGATATGTACACCCATCAACTCGATTTTGAAGGATTGATGAATGAAATATAACTTCGGATACCAAGACTTCCCTATTGAGAAAAAACTTTAAGGGAAGTCTTGGCATTCAAAGCATAAATCTACTAATAAACCATTACTTTTTCTCTTTTTCCGTTGACATTGACAATATACAATCCGGCTTTATCGACCGTTATTTTACGATCGAAACCTTGATAAATCAACATTCCCGTCAGATCGTAGATAGTAGTAAGGGCATCGCTATTTTTAATAAAAATATTGTTTCGCTCACTATAAACATAGGCACTGTTTTTATAAATATCCTTTGTTCCGGTAGCTTGACTTATTCTATACTGAATCGTTACCTCAGCTTGAGAATATATACTGGATTCAATAGCCGAATTAGTCATGACAACCTCATATAGTCCTTCGCTGTGGAAGGTAATGCTTCCTTCGCCAATAGTATAATCGGAAGCATCTGCCTGCATAAAATCTTTCTGTATATCAAACGAAGTGCTCTCCCCGCCTAAGGTGGTGGTTACGGGCAGGCTGCTTCCTGTCGTTGCCGACACTATATCTAAATTTTGTGTGCCTAAATACTTGGCAGATAAATCATCTATCTGTTGCGAAATGTCGTATAACGCAGTTAAAGGCATCTTGTTATCATTGCACCTTAGTAGTGTAAGCATTTTATTGTTGCTTACATCTAATGCGATTAAATCATTCTCCGAACAGTCTAGGACACTAAGCATCGGTGCTTGCGAAATATCCAATGTGCTGACCGAGTTGTTTGCCATACTTAAAAGAGTAAAGAAGCAATCGAGCATATCGGCGCTAATACTTACCGTGTAGGACTGATAATCACCATAAAAATGACTAATATACATATCATTGCTGCCTTCGCCGATAAATTGCTGTTCCGCGCTACCATCGCCCCAATTTATGCTGAATGCTTTGCCTTGTGAGGCTTCTATCATTATGTATTGAGGGGAATAGACAGATGCATTTTCCCAAGTAAATTCTATTTTCTGCTTCGCTACTGTTCCCGCGAAGTAAACAGCTACTACGCGTGCAGGATAGTCGTTGCTCGACTGGATGCTGCTATGTGTCATTTCTACGTTATAAAG
>DAIOHI010000116.1:6739-7448 GCA_036744815.1 Paludibacteraceae bacterium | reverse complement strand
GAATAAACCTTCTACCCTTATCGCTATTATTCCGGCACTTTCGAAAGGCTGGTGGCAGATAAAAGTGGTAACACAATACTCGGGTGGCGCTTTATTAAAAGTGCCACGGGTTTTTACTTCTATCAAGGTATTGGAAGTGAAATGAAAAAATGCCCTTGTTTTTCGATTGGGCAATGTTGGGAAAATCAGCGCGTAGCTTAGAGAAGTTCTAACGCGTAGCTTAGAAAGGTTCTAATGCATGGCTTAGAGAGATTCTAATGCATAGCTTAGAGAAGCTCTAATGTAAACAGCGGTAAGCAGCAAGCGGTAAGCAGCAAGCGGTAAGCAGCAAGCAGTAAGCGGTAAGCAGTTTATAGTTTACAGTGGACAGAAAGCGGCAAGCAGCAAGCAGTTTACAGAAAAGAAAATGAATTTGAAATCTAAAATCTAAAATCTTGACTCTTGGTTCTTGGCTCTAAAATCTTGAAATTTTGAATTTGCAACAATATATAAACAATCTATTTTTTAATTTAAACTTTTAAACAAATGAAACAATTGACAAAATTAATGTTTTGTACTATCCTGTTGCTTGCAGCTATGGCATTGCAAGCGCAGGTAACTATCGGGAGCGGCGATACTCCTACCTTTGGGGCTTTGTTGGATTTGAAGACCCAGCAAACAGGTACGGTAGCTAATGTGGGCGACGATGCCAATATCACTTCTACCAAGG
>DAIOHI010000116.1:0-6657 GCA_036744815.1 Paludibacteraceae bacterium | reverse complement strand
AGCTTGGCGGCACAGCCTCTCTCAATGCTGTAGTGCAAGGAGGCGATGCCCTTAGTGCTGAAGATAAATTAAAGCTTGCAGGCTTAATGGTTTACAACATCAATGTAAACACCGGGCTTTTTCTTGGTGTCTATGTATGGAACGGAACGGTATGGACCTACCTTACCGACAACAAAACGGCTACGCCTATGACTGTAGCAACTCAACCCAAAGCATTTTCTTTTTACCAAACAGGCAAGGAAAGCATCGCGGATGTAGAAGCCTTGACTTTCGGGGTAAATGCACCCATGGAAGATGATGGATCGGGAACGGGAAGCATGGTAGCTGTACCTGTTAAATACCAATGGTTTCAAATTGTAGGAGGTAATGTTCATGCTCGTGTAGGAGATACTATCCGCGGTGCCACCGAAGTTAGCTACAATCCTTATCCTGTGGTAATAAAAGGGACTACTCTTAATGCTAATAACGCAGGTTTTTACCGTTTCTACTGCGAGGCAAAAGCAGATAACGGAGCGATTCTTATTTCCGATATTGCCGAAGTGGCTGTAGGCTGCGGAGCTAAAAACACTCAGGGCGAATGGCTTAGTTTTATGTGCTTCAACTTGGGGGCTGATATTGATATGACTATCGAAAAACAGAAGACACATCTCATGGCTTCTTATGAATATGATGCTATTAGCGGTTTACATCCTTATTCTGCCGGCGAAGAAAAAGTTTGGGGAGACCTCTACCAATGGGGACGTATAGCCGACGGACATGAGAAACGCAGCGCAGATGGAATGACCTTGAAAGCTCATATATCTAATGTGGGCTTAGATAATGATCTTCATATTGTCAGTGGTAAAAGATGTTCGGCTACCGACGTGGGGCGTCCTTACCTACAGATAGGAAAAACAGATGCAAATGGCAATAATAATGCTTGGTATGGTAAGTTTATTACCACCACAAACCCTCACAATTGGCATCCAGATCTAGACCAAAATACTCTTAATGCTTTGTGGCGTGCTGGTCGTTTTGTTCATAACGATCCTTGTGCTCACTTTAAAGAAAACGGTGATATGCAGGAGTTTTGGCATGAGGGGGCGGACCTCCAAGAAGATGATTCTCAAGCTTGTGTCGATGCCGGTACTGCTTGGCGCACTCCTCAGCAGGAAGAATGGGGGGCTATCTACAAAGGGGGTGGTATTTCCGGGACTTCTGCTACGGCTACCGCCAATACATGGGAGTACTATAGAAAACAAGGAGGTAATACCGGTCTGACCCTTACTCGCGGCTTTGAAATCAAACCCGATGGCGTTACTACTACGCTTTTTCTGCCGGCAAGTGGTCTCCGGGACGTTGCCGGTGGTGCTTTGCTCTATCGCCAGGGAGTGAATGGCTTCTACTGGAGTACTGGCACTGTAGGTACTAATAGCTACAACATGAATTTCAGTGGTGGTACAGTGAACAATGCTCACGCTAACCTCCGTGCCTACGGCTTCGCCTTGCGTTGTATCAAACATAATTAATTTTATTTCTCTTTATCCTGCCGCAGGTTGGTTCTTGCGGCAGGAACATATTACAATCTATTTCAACATAATAGACATTATATATAATAAATCATTAGGCACATAGAACACAATAGATTATAAAACGAAAAGCTTGCTAAAACAAAAGTTCACATAGCTGTAAAGCAATTTCATTACTTTACTTTTTAAAGTCAAAACCATAGGTATTGACAACTATGTGTTCTTTTTTAGGAAGAGATTTAAAAGAGCAAAAGCTACTGTGTCCTATGTGTTTATAAAACTATTCGATATAAACTCTAATGTATAAAGCAATTATGTTTTTAGTCCTTTCTTTGTTTTCCCTAAGCAGTTTGTGGGCACAAAGCATTCGGGTAGCATTCAGCTCTTATCCGCACTTGCCCTATTATTTTGCTCTCAAGCAAGGGAACAAAATGGATACCATCGTTTCCGGCTTTTTGGATGATGCCGGTAAAGCCCTCATCCTTATTCCGGAGCATTATTCATCGTTTCGGGGTATCGGGCGGCTGTCAGTAACTGATGGCTGCGAAACTTGCAGTATCTATAAAAAGAGTTTGAACATCATCGTTAATAATGAAGATTTTACGATAAGCGAAAAGGCGGGTATGAATGAGGATGAAGCCATTTACCTCGCCTCGCCGGAAAACGAGTCTCTTCAAAACTATATGGCTCGTTACAAAGATTTTGCCGGGGAATTCAATGCTCTTGCCGTTTCGGCAAATGAAATGAAAGCTCTGTTCTATGCTTCACCCCAACAGCAGTTAGCCGATTTGAACAAAAGGTATCAGGTCTTTTTGCAGGAGCTGCAGCAAAGTCCTCTCTATGCTGCCCGTATGATGGAGCTTTTGCTTTCTTTGTCGGGTGCCGGTAGCCGCTTCGGAATAGATTCCGAAACATTGCGGCAAGAACAGTTGTCGTTTATTACCGAAAAATTGGATTACATGGATCTTTATCATTCCGGTTTTTGGGAGACTACTTTGGGCTTTTGGTGCGAACAAAATGTTTATCGCGAGGATAACGATAATGAGCTGCTTATCCAAAGTCGGCGTATGATCGACCGTATTGGGGATGACGTTTTCCTTCGTCGGGAAATGATTCAGGAAATTATCCGTCAGTTCAGCCGCTACGGAAAAGACATGCTCTTGCCCGAGTTGGGCGAGGACTACTTGACCATCCCTATTTATGGAAAGTTGTCTCCGGCGCTATCGACAGAGGGTCTTCCGCTCCATCCCCGCAATTGTCTGATTGTTTTTTACGACAGCCATTGTGGCAGTTGTCACAACGAACTGCATGAACTGGCAAAACATTACAAAAGCCTGCTTAATAACGGGCACAACAGTATGGAGGTTATTTCTGTTGCGGCAGATATGGAAAAATCACAATTTGATGCCACTGCCGAAAAGCTTCCCTGGCACTATAAACTATGCGACTACAAAGGATTTGAAGGAGAAAATTTTTCCAACTATGGCATCGTAGCTACTCCTACCATCATCTTTGTTGACGAACAAGGTATTATAAGAGGACGTTATGCCCGATTAAAAGAGTTTTTAAAACAATGAGAAAATGAGATAATGTGCCAATGTGCTAATATGAAAATGTGCAGATGTGAAAATAAAGAAGAAAAGACAGTCAAGAGTTTTCACTGTCGTTTGATTGCGACCGTTGGAACGGATTTACAATCCGTTTCCTTCAATAATCTCAGGATTTATAATCCGAAATAAAAAAGGCTACCAGCCATGTTTCGGATTGCACAAATCCTGATAAAATCAGATAGCGGGATTATAAATCCCGCTGGACGGAGATACAAAAAGTATTAAAAACTTAGCGTACATGGCGTCTTGGCGAGAAATGTTTTTCTAATGCTGAATTTAGTTTTAACAAAGAGCTTAAGAGTAAGTATCTAAAGACAATATATAATAACAAATAAATTAATCAATCTCTCAAAACTATCCATAAGGCGTGCAAGTCTCCCCTTAAGTAAGGTTTTTGAGAGGCTTATTTAAACCAACAATGAAAAAACAACTATTATCGTTTACAGTATTTCTGCTGCTGGCTTTATCCGGATATGCACAGCAGAATGTCGTTATGCTCAGCCATAGCCATGGTGGTATGAATATCTCCAGCACAGGCAAGATGTATGTCAAAGGGAGTATGGAGGCTGCCAGCCAAGACACGGCTAATATATCCCTTCATGGAAATCTTTACCTGAGCGAGAGTTTTGTTCAGAATGCACAAAATCCGGTGTTTGCAGCGAGTACGGGCAGCCTGCATTTTGTCGACGCCACGGGCGCCGCGGCAGCTAAACGCCGTATCACAACAAGTGATGAAAGCACTTTCGACCGTACGGATCGTTACATCGCTTTTCCTCATGTAGTTATCGAAACCGATGATTCAGTTCATCTTCCGCACCGCATGGGTATGGATGCGCTTAGCATTAAGCAAGCGGGTGGTAAAACGGGAGCTCTCTACCTTGAGTCGAAGATCGAAAGCGATGGACTTTATGATGCCTCGTTGCGCATTACCTCTCCGGGTACTTCAACCGCTTTGGTCGATGCCGGAGCCGTAGTGCTAGAGAAGGATGTATCAGCTTTCCGCACACAGTCGGGTTCGGGGCTTTATCCTTTTGCCACGCCTTTTGCCGGAACGCAGCTATCGGGCTACTTTGCCGGTAACTGGGTACGTAAGCCCACGGTAGATGCTTCAAACAACCATCATACACAGTATGTATATGGCAACAAGGCTTCTAAAAACGATGCTAATGTAATAGATTTAGATCAATATCTGTTTTATGCTGTCTATCCTTTGACCGCAGGACAACCCTACCTACTAAAATTGCGTGAAAAGGATTTCGATTACAGCAGCTTAAAGCCCGATAACGGCCTTTCGGTTACTGGTGCAAATAGCGCAGACTACAACAAAGATAAATTCGTCCTCAATGGAAAAGTTTATACACTGAATGCTTATTCCGAGCAGCTTTTTGCCGACGATGCTTTGCCCACTTATGCAATAACAGCGAACACAGGAACAACCGTCAACTGGGTAATAGGTAATTCCTATACCGCAGCTATATCCATAGAGAAATTGGCAGAAGCCATGAGAAGTAGTAATTTGAGTTTTTCTACTACCATATATATATACTCTCCAGGAGCACAAAAATACACACCGGTTGATATTACCAATTCAAGTGGCATTGTACTTAGTGATTTGGACGAAATACCCGCTATGGGCGTATTTATGCTTCGTGTATCGAAAAACAATAACGCTACCGGCAGTTTCAAGGTAACAAAAGATATGCTGGTTCACAGCGGAAGTTCGTTAATAAGTAAGCCCAGCCTTAGTCCGGGTAAAAAGTCCTCTTATCAAGAGCAAGGGCGCTTATTGTTTAACCAGGTCAATTTGCGTGTAACTCCTTTGGATGATCCCTACACCTACGACATGATCGCAGTTGGTTTACGTAATGATGCTTCGTTGGGAAGCGATTCCTACGATATGGCGGCAGTACCTCTTTCGGGAGAAGGTTTCAATCTTTACAGCCAATCGCAATCGGGAAGCAAGCTATCCGTTAATGCTATCCCTGAAGATACGGAAAATATCGATTTGTATTTCAGTCCGTCTCCGAGCGAAGGCAGATTTCATCTGACGATTACCAATCAAGAAACACTTCTAACAGACGGTTTGTGGCTGGAAGACCTCTTAGCAGAAAAAACGATCGACCTGATGCTGGAAGGGGAGTATTCTTTCGAATCAGCTCCGGTTGATTCGGAAAAGCGTTTCAAGCTGCACTTCAAGAGACCTGATAGCTACGGTGATATCGAAACCGGCATTTATTCTCATTATCAGAACGACCATATTTTGTTGGGTAACCTGCAGGAAATAGATGTAAATGCTCTGATATCTATTTACGACATGCAAGGACGTCAGTTGATCAGCAGCCGCGTAACGGGATATCCGGAGTTCGGCATTCCAGCCAATCTACCGGAGGGTGTCTATATCATAAAGGTGAAGGGAGAACGTAACTATAACGCCAAATTTATTAAACAATAAGTAACAGAATTTACGCAAGTTAGACGAATTAAAAAGAAGTTACACAATTGATAGTGGACAGTTTACAGTGGACAGAAAGCAGAAAGCAGAAAGCAGAAAGCAGAAAAGAGAATGAATCTAAAATTTTGAATCTGAAATCTTGACTCTTGACTCTAAAATTTTCTTTATTCATTCTTCCTGTAACTTCAGTAACTTGCGTAACATCAATAAGTAATATAAAACAAAGATCACGGACAAATCAATAACGTATCGTTCTAATGTATATAATTGGAATTAGAATATAGATTCATGATTTTTTGTTACGTTATAAATAACGTTTTGATCAAAACACTAAACAATGAAACAAATGAAAAATAATATAATAATAACAGTAATAGCCTTGTTGACAATGGTGGGGACATTCAGCTATTTGTCTATCAACAACGATTCACAGCTACAAATGCCCAAAAACGGTACTTTGGGCTATTATTCTCAGCAAGGGGTTTCCACTCCTATCTATAAAGGCAGAAGTGGTGGTATATCGAATCGCCAAAAGAAAAGGGCTGTAACGATGGACGTGTCATCTTCCATGAAATCGGTAAGCCCTTTGTTACAATCTACCGGTAATCAAACAAAGACAAAATCTTATACCGACACATGGGAAGAGGATGTTCAATCTATGCCGAATTACGGATTTTATAAAAACAGAGAAATTAAAACCCCGTCGGTAAACTACTCGGGAGCTAATCTTGCTTACGAAAGTGGTATAAGAAGTAACAACAGTGCTGCGCCATCACAGACAAATCACTACGGCTATGCTAAGATATCGACTGTCTCAAATTCATCCGGAAAGCAACTGTCGGGCGGTTTTAATAAACTTGCTTTCGATACAGGAGGTAATGAAGATGATTTTGAAGAAGGAGCCGATAATGATAATAATAATGGCTATAATGATGTCGCTGTGGGAGGAGGTATATTGCTGTTACTGCTTATGAGTGCTTTGTATTTAGGGTCTTTATATATTAAAAACAGACGAGAAAGCCCTGTAGTATCATAAATTAAAAAGCTGTTTCACAACGAGGCTGTCTAATAAGTTATTTATCCACTA
>DAIOHI010000115.1:0-7486 GCA_036744815.1 Paludibacteraceae bacterium | reverse complement strand
AATAATAAGGGACAAGCATGGAATATAACTTCAGGTTTGAGCGATATCAATATTGAATTCTCCATAGTCGAAAATCCGGTACGAGAGCAATTAACAATCAACACAAAAGAAACAGAATTAACTTACAGCATATATAATATAAGCGGTCAATCTTTACTGAACGGAAGCATCAGCGGAAACAACAAAACCATTTTTGTTGGCGGAATGCCTGATGGTTTGTATCTGATAAAAATGCAATCGGGGGCACGAAAATCTGTTCGTAAATTTATCGTTGTAAAATAGAATAAGTATTTCACTAAATTTATTTAATATGTCATACCGTATTATTAGTATTCTCGGTCTAATGAGCTTTTGGGGGCTTATTTTTGCTCAACAAGATTCAATTGCAAGTTTCCAAAAGGATTTTCAACGAGAAAACAGTTTCGAACTCAGTACCATCGATGAATCGACGCAGGATGAAGATGCTGATCTTGCTGGACAAAATTTCAGCACCTTGGCAACATTTTCGAACGATCCTTATTTGTCAGAAATCGGGTTTCAACTCTCGGGATTTCGATTTTCTCCTCGTGGATATAAAAACAAATACGAGCAAACTTACATCAACGGAGTAGAATTTAATAGTTTAATTCGTGGCAACTTTAATTACGCGATGATAGGCGGCATGAACGACGCCACACGTAATGCCACTACGCAGGATTATTTGCAAGCTAGCCTTTTCTCTTTTGGCGATTTAGCGGGAGCACAAAATTATGATTTACGTGCAGGAAGCTATGCCCACGGAACAAAAGCTACATTAACCTACACCAACCGTAACTATCAGCAGCGTGCCATGCTTTCGCATCATACGGGGTTGAATCGGAATGGATGGGCTTTTTCGGCATTGATCGGAGGACGATATGCTAAAGAAGGAGTGGTTGAAGGAACTTTCTATCATAATTTAGCCTATTTCTTGGGCGTTGAGAAACAATGGGCAAACGGACGTCACAGCCTGTCACTAACGACCTTCGGCTCTCCGGTACAGCGCGCACAACAATCGGCTGCTGTTCAAGAAGCTTATGACGTTGTCGGTGACAATCTCTACAATTCTTATTGGGGATATATGCCCGATGGCAGCAAACGCAATCAACGCGTGGTAACAGCCTACGACCCAACTGCCTTATTGTCGCACATTTGGAAAATTGACCGCACAAGCAAGCTTACAACCGGCCTTGGAGTACATTATAACCGTTATGGATCAACAGCTCTCAATTGGTTTAATAATGCCAAAGATCCTCGTCCCGATTATTATCGTTATCTGCCGTCATATTCTTCGGGCACTTACAATACTCTTGATCCGACTTACATTGAAGATGCTGAATTTTGGAAAGGAAGCGGAAATGGTCAAGACCGTGGTCAGAGCCAAGTTATGTGGGAAGATATTTATCAAGCAAATGCAAACAACAATCTTTATGGAGCTAATAAATCAGCACTTTACATTGTGGAAGAACGTAGAAATGATGCTTTAGAAACAAACTTCAATTCTACATTCGAGAAAAAATTAAGTGAGGAAATCACTCTAACCTCAGGCATAAATGCTCGCTACTCTTTAGGAAAAACATTCGATGTCGTTGTCGATTTATTAGGGGCAAGTTATTTAACGGATACAGATAAATATGGCGAACGAGATTTCCCCGGAAATCCGGACGTAAAACAAAACGATTTGAATAATCCTGATAGAAAAGTAAAAGTCGGCGACACTTTTGGATATAACTACGAAATTAATGTTACGAACGGAAGTTTCTGGGCTCAAATGCATCATAATTACGAACAGATAGAATTTTTCTATGCTGGGAAGTTAACGGCAAATTCTTTTTATCGCGATGGAAAAATGAAAAACGGACGTTATCCCGAATCATCTTTTGGAAAAGGCGAAGTTCATACGTTTATTGACCCTGCTTTAAAAGCCGGAATCGTATATAAAATTAGTGGTCGAAATTTGATTTCGCTTAATGGAATGTATAAATCGAATGCTCCGCTTCCTTACGATGCTTACACATCGCCTCGTATTTCGGATGAAGCTGTGCCCTATTTACAATCGGAAAAAATTAAATCTGCCGATATCAACTATGTCTTTACTTACCCTAAAGTAAACGGTCGCGTATCTGCTTTTTATACCGATTATCAAAATGGCGCACAAAAGACATCTTATTATAATGATTCTTACAAAACTTTTGTACACCACAGCCTTTCGGAAGTAAACAAACGAAACTATGGTGTCGAAGCAGGAGTAAAATATAACTTCATTAAAAATTTCACCTTATCTTTTGCCGGAACGTGGTCGAATTTCACCTATACCGACGATCCGAAAGGAACTGTTCGATACGAAAACGGATTGCACAATAGGCTTACTGGCGAAGATGCTAAGTATTTGAACCAAAAAGTAGAAATCGAAGGCTACCATGTTGGAGGATCACCCGAAATAGCAGGGACAATCGGACTACAATATTTCTGGAATTTCTGGTGGTTCGAAATCAACCTAAACAGCATTGCCAATAATTATCTCGATCCATCACCTATTCAACGCACGAATTACATTAAAGAAAAGGTTTTTGATGCCGCAAAAGACAATGCTATGGGAAAACCGGAAAATCAAGGTGGTGCTGGAGGTAATGCCAATCTTGCAGAAGATTTAGCGTATAACGCCACTCAAGAGTATATTAAACAAGTGAAATTAGACGATGCTTTTACGGTAGATCTATCTATCAGTAAACTGATTTATTTGAAAGGAGGCAGACAATTGAATATCAATCTTAACGCAATGAACATCCTCAACAACAGAGATGTACGAACCGGAGGTTTTGAACAAGGACGTGTTCCATTTTTATCTACTGGCGAATTTGATGTCGAGAATTACAATAAATTTTCTGCTAAGTTCTATTATATGCAAGGACTTAATGTATTCTTAAACGTTGGCTATCGATTTTAATAGGATATTTAATACGAAAAATAGAAAATTATGAAAAAGTATATTTATATATTTAGTTTATTTACTGCTATTTCGTTTGTTTCTTGCGATTTGCGTAGTTACGATGTCCCCGAACTAAGCATTCCGAAGTACGAAACGAAAAACGAAATTATATCCATAGCTACTTTGAAAGCTTTAGCTGAACCCAATATTTTTGGCAAGAATAGTAAAGAAACCAACAATAACTTTGGATATTTGCAACATAAGGATAGCTTAAATGTAGTAGACGAAAACAATAATCGTAAAATTGTATCACTTTCCGATATTGGAATAGCCGGCAAATGTTTGAAAGCTTATGTTGTTGGAAATGACGAAAGCGGAAACATATACAAACAAATTTACCTACAAGATGAAACGGGAGCTATTTTAATTGTTGTAAATTCGACCGGAATGTTCCCTGAATTTCCTATAGGACAAGAGGTTTTTGTCGAGTTGGATAATTTGTGCGTTGGCAAATACTACGGCGCATATCAAATTGGAGCTCCCACATTGTCGAAATCTGTATCATCAAGCGGTACTATTAATTATGGCATGAATCGTTTGACTTCCAATTATTTCACAAAGAACATACATCCAAACAATATTCCCGACACCTTGAAGGTTCAATCATTATCTAAAACACCTCAAATACATGTTGACGACAAGGGGAAGGTTGTCAATACAGATGAGTCTATTAATAACATATTAGTACGCTTCGATAACGTAAGTTTTGATGGAGGCGGAACTCTGCAATTCGCTCCAATGGTTAACGGAAAGCCAACAACAGGTACAATAAAAATGAATATAGGCGGTGTTAAAATAGATGTCCGTACATCGGGTTATGCTAATTTTGCCGCAGACACTGTACCTTCAGGAAGCGGTTCCATTACGGCTATATTAAGTCAATATTTTGAATCCTTGCAAATCACGATTAGAGGACGCGAAGATCTGCATTTCACTAAATAATACAAATCTATAAAATAAAAAAAATGAAAACATTAAAAAAAATTTCAGCACTACTTCTAGTTTTTGCTCCGATATTTTTTATCGCTTGCGATTCGGAGAAAGACATTGATTTAATTTCTTTTACGTTGGATAAAACAACTGTTACATTTACAACAGAGAATGAAACATTAGCAGTTACGGCAACTCCGATGCCGAAAGACGCTGCTGTTAATTTTACTTGGACTTCGGATAAACCTGCTGTCGCTACTGTCACTAAAACAGGCGATTTTACGGCAGAAATCAAAGCTATTGCTAATGGCGAAGCAACAATCACAGCTATAAGTGGTTCCGTAGAAAAAACAATCAAAGTAACTGTTAATATCGGAGGCAAACCTATTGAAGAAGGAGATGGAACAAAAGAAAAACCTTACAACGCATCACAAGCAATCTCTTTTACTGATGCGACAGAACAAGTTAACGACGCTTGGGTAGGCGGTTATATTGTTGGTGGCGTAATTGATGATGGTGGAACTATTTCTAACTTACAAAACAATCCCGAAGGATATATTTTCAACAATACTGGAATTCGTTCTACAGCTGTTTTCATTGCCGATAGTCCAGACGAAACAGATCCAACAAAAGTTCTTATTGTCAAACTAAACGATACTGACGATAATCCAGCAACGCTTCGTTCTTCAGTAAATCTTGTGGACAATTGTGGAAACTATAAAACTTACATTAAAGTTCAAGGTGATATTTACCGCTATTTTGGAGTTCCGGGTATCAGACGTATCATGGATTTTGAAGGAGGTGGAAAAGGAAGCGAAGGTTGTGGTGGATCCAACGAAGGTTTTGATCTGCCTGAAATTACAATTGCCGATTTAGTCGCAATGCATAAAGGCTCTGATATTACATTAGACGGGACTAAAAAAATAGTCGCTATTGTTACTTCTGATGCTGCAGGCAACAATACTACTTCTAAGAAGAATGTTGTTGTAACAGCATTGAATAACTCTTCCGGCATTCAAATTCGTTTCACAGCAGATGCATCTTTTGCTTTAGGAGACAAGCTTGAAATTAAGTTACAAGGCTCTTTAACTAAATATGCCGAACAACTTCAACTAGGTCTTGCTAATGTAAATGCTATTAAAGTAGGAACAGGAAACATTACCCCTAAAACTGCGACTATTGCTGAAATTAATGCAAATATTGCAAACTATCATTTCTGCGTAGTTACTACAGAAGGGACATTGTCCGGAGCATCTACTGTATATGGAAACAGTAGCGCACACACAACAAATACACTTACTGATAACGGTCAAAAATTAGATGTCTTTGTATCTAAATATGCTACCTTTGCAACACAAACAATGCCTACTTCTCGAGTTAGCATAACAGGAATTGCTCAGCCTCCTTATAGTACAACAGAAGCTCCTTCAGCAACCCCTCAAATTATCATCAGAAATCTCAATGATGTAAAATAACACATAAACTCCTTAGCCAAGCACGCAAGTTTCGCTAAGGAGTTTTTTGTAAAAAATTCTCTCAAAATGAAAAAGACACTTCGATTCACGACAATTTTTGCAATAATTTTATTGCTTGCTTTTTCGTGTAAATCTACGCAACAAACTAGCTCTTCTGTATCGAGCGGAGAGCAGTATCAAGTCTATCCTGTAGGCTTTTATAACCTCGAAAATTTGTATCATCCGCTAAGTACCGACTCTTTGCGCGATATTGAATTTTCTCCTAAAGGTTCATACAATTGGACAATGGACAAGTATGAAAAGAAACAAAAAAATATGTCTTTTGTCATAAACGAGATTGCTAAAGAATTTGGTGGACTGGCTGTTGTTGGTGTTTCAGAAGTTGGCAACCGCAAAGTGCTCGAAGATTTGGTCGAAACCGAACCTCTGAAAAGCAAAGGTCTTAAAATTATTCATCACGATTCACCCGACTGGCGTGGTGTTGATGTCGGTTTACTTTATGATCCGGCACGTTTTACCTACACTTCAAGCTCTACCCATCCCTTCCCTTACGCCGAAGGAATGGCGAAGGCGGTAACCGATTCTACTTTCCGAACACGCGACGTGTTACTTGTTGAAGGTAACCTCGCCGGAGAGAAAACAGCTATTATGGTAAACCACTGGCCTTCACGCCGAGGAGACAAATCGGTTGTCTCCCGTGAATTGGCAGCATCTGTGGTAAAACATATTTATGATTCGTTGATGAGAGTAGATCCTTCGATTCACGTTATCATCATGGGCGATATGAACGATGACCCTGTTGATCCGAGCTGTGCTGTGGTTTTGAATGCGAAAAAAACAGTTCAAGAAGTAGAATCCGGAGGGTTATATAATCCCATGTGGGATAAGTATTCGAAAGGTATTGGTTCTTTGTGTTATCAAGGGAAGTGGAATCTTTTCGATCAAATAATTGTTTCAGAGAACTTGATTGGCAATGATTTTTCAAC
Source organism: Paludibacteraceae bacterium (assembly GCA_036744815.1). Taxonomy (GTDB): domain Bacteria; phylum Bacteroidota; class Bacteroidia; order Bacteroidales; family Paludibacteraceae; genus H1. The sequence goes on along the minus strand of DAIOHI010000115.1, from coordinate 1,088 downwards.
TTTGAAATTCAGAAAAGCGGAAATTTTTAATCGCGATTTTCTAATACAAAAAACAGGAAAGTACAAAGGTTATCCTTTCCGTACCTTTAGTGGCGGACATTTCCAAAACGGTTACAGCGACCACTTTCCAACCTATATTCTTTTAATAAAAAACACGAACAAATAAGTATGTTCTTTCACAAAAAAGATGCAGAAAGGTATGAAGGTGTTTCTTTGTACCTTTCTGTTTGTATATACATTTTTACATTAAAATGATAAAGATGCAATAATAGCTTAAAAAACAATTACTAATCATTTTTTATTTTCTTATAGGTTGTCTAAATTTTATTGCTATTGTCTTTTAGAGCTATCTCAAAAGAGCCTAAAAACAAAGCAAAGATTATTTGATGTTGTAAAAGTATTTGTTTTCAGTAAAATTTAGACAACCTCTTATTAGGATTAAGACAAGCTCTTTAGGCATGAACTAATCTATATTTTGAGTCGTTTTATATGAAAAAACAAGCGAATAAATTGCTTTCAAATAATAAAAATAAAAAATAATGCATTGAAAATTTGGCTCATACTACTCTTATTTTATTACTTTGCACTCGCTTTTTGTTAGATACATTCAAATTTTAGCCCTTTTATGTCCAAAAATCTTGTTATCGTAGAGTCTCCGGCAAAAGCCAAAACTATTGAAAAATTCCTTGGCGAAAACTATCACGTTATGTCCAGCTTCGGGCATATCCGTGATCTAGCGGAAAAAGGCTTGGGAATTGATTTTGAAAACAATTATCAACCACAATACGAAGTTTCGTCGGATAAGAAAAAAATTGTTTCCGAACTTTCGAAACAAGCAAAAGCTGCTGATATTGTTTGGCTCGCTTCCGATGAAGACCGCGAAGGAGAAGCTATAGCATGGCATTTGTTCGAAACATTGAAACTCGATAAAAATAAGACGAAGCGCATTGTTTTTCACGAAATAACTAAAGACGCCATATTAAAAGCGATCGAAAATCCGCGCGACATCAATATAAATTTAGTTGATGCTCAACAGGCGCGTCGCGTACTCGACCGAATCGTAGGTTTCGAACTCTCGCCAGTATTGT
>DAIOHI010000114.1:0-7496 GCA_036744815.1 Paludibacteraceae bacterium | reverse complement strand
AATTGGATTTCGTTCCGGTGTAAGAAAGAGGATAACATTCCACCGATTTACACTAATTAGCACGAAAACAATCGACACAAAAAGTTTTGTGTATTGATCTTAAAGCACAGTATTGTTAGTGAATTGAAAATCGACGTAGTCAAAATTTGTGTAATTCGTGGATAAATAATTCCTGCTCGCGCAGACTTGCAGTCTCTGTGTTGCTCGGTAAAGCAAATAGTTTTTGATATTTGTTTTTTCAAAGCAATGCAGAGGTAGATACATGCGCGAGTCGAGAGTCAGTAATAGCAATACTATCGTAATAAAAAGATAAATGGAAAATATATTAAGAATAACAGGAAAAAAACAGCTGAAAGCATTATTCTATTTTTTCTTTGAAGCTATGATGTATGTAGGGGTTATTTATTACTTTAAAATTGATGATCTGTTTTTTATATTAACTATATTAGTTCCCCTATTGACTTTTCAATTTTTCCCTGCTATATTTTTTCACATTGAATACTTATTAAAAAATAGGAAAGAAGAATACGAATTAAGAGGAGATAGGATAATAAAACATAAGGATAATAAGGAATTTTCTTATACCAAAAACGATATAAAGAAAATAATAGTATATGTCAGTCCTAATTATTTTAGAGGGGGTATTTATTTTACAGCATTTGAGAATTATCATTTTGCCAAAGTAATCCTAAATTCGGGTGAAGTCTTATATCTTACAAGCCTGCTGGCTCCCGGAGGGATTGATAGAATGTTGAGTGCCTATTTGAAAGAAATACCTTATCGTAAAGAGAAGCGGTTGTTTTGTTCAACTTTATATTAAGCTAATTGTATGATGCAAATCGGAGACTTCTAACATCACATGGCAGTAGTGAGCCATTGCTGCCGCGCGAATCCTTTCGCGTGGAGAAGAAAAGAAGCACAGGACACAATCCTGTGGAAGCCTCGGGATTTTAACAGAACCTCTGCTATAATTATTTTTACAATATAATAAATGGTTTTGAAATAGAAAACGATAATAGAAGAGTTTTAGAATTGATGAATGTTTTATCAAAGAAATTAGATATGTCTTATAAACCTAAGGGTTCTACAACTCAACACAAATATTATTTATTTGAAATGTTAACGTCTCAATAAAAAACAACTTATGAAAAAAACTATTATATTATTTGTTGTTTTCTGTTGTTTTAGTTGCGAAAATAATAGAAAAACATTTGACATAAGAACAATAGACATAACCCAATATCAGCCATTATCTGATTCTACGATTATGCAAAGATTAATTTATAATAATCCTGAAATAAGCGGTTGGAATAAACTTTATAGTATTTATTTTTCGAGAGGTGATTCAGCTAATTGTGATGAACGTGATGTTTTTAAAAAGAAATTCGATGAGCTATTTTGGAAAAAAACAAAGAATAAGCCACTTGAATATAACTTTGATGTTACGAAAGAATGGCGTTATTTTCCAATTCATAATCCTATGGCATATATAATTATAGATAGCATTAAATTAAAGTCAAATTATGGATTTTTAATTTTAAAATATGATGAAGAAGAGGATGAATTTAAACAATTATATTTGAGTGTATATAATCAAGAAAAAATTATTGAAACATATCTAGTGTCAGAAAAATATGGAAATAAACATAATACAAGAATACACTCTGATAAGATTAAAAAGTATTCTGATTTATATTCTGACAGATGGTTAATGATACATTTCCATGCCAAGGATTTTATTTTTATAGATTCGGAAAATTACAATTCCGTTCATTTTGATTCTCTTTACATTCGAAGCACTTATGATTTGGAGAAACAAAAATTAATAAAATTAGATACTATAGTTGGTTCAAGAAAAGGTAATTCAAAAAATAACAATATACCAAAAATTCTTATAGATGCAGATTAAAGTCTTTCCCTTGCTCGCACCGATTTGTAGTCTCTATGTTGCTCGGTAGAGCTTTTGTTTTTTCAACAAGGCAGAGGTAAATACCTGCGCCAGCTTCGGGTTAATTCGTTAAATCAGCGTCATCCGCGTTCTATCTTTCTTGGCGCCTATCTTGCGCGGACTAATCCTCCTCGGTAAAATCCTTCCCGCCACAGGGAAAACATTATTCCTCTTCGGCTGAATGTCTTTTGCAAGGCGGAAATAAGCGAGTATCCCCGGCAGAATGTTTCGCGCTGCGCGGAAATGTTAAAGAAGCCGGGAAGAATTAACCAATCCGGGCGAAAGCTTAAAAGCTTCCCGGCTTCTTTAACATTTCCGGATAGAAAATGAAATACAGCCGGAGCTGTTCCGCCCATCCAGATAAGCAGTAAGCGGCAAGTAGTAAGCGGTAAGCAGCAAGCAGAAGAGAGGAAGAATCTGAAGTCTTGAAATCTTTTCTACCGAAAGATGCAGTAAATCTAAAATGATTCGCTATTTTTACCCAACATAACCCTTAACATAATAAGTATGAAAACAAAAAGATTTAAAATTTCTTCTTTGAGACATAATGCATGGTTTCAATTTTTTACTGATTTCAAAGCCCTCGTAGAAACGAATAATCCCCAAACGCTCAACATCGAGCAGCTTTTCGCAGTATTCCTCAGTCTTTATGCCGATGCCGACGAAGCAATGAAGTTTATCAGCAAAAGTGCCATTTCCGAAGAGCTCAACGAAGCCGACCAACTGCGTGATACCAGCTTCCGCGGATTCTCCAATGCTGTAAAATCCTTTTACGGTCATTTCGACAAAGACAAACGCAGTGCGGCTAAACGCATCGGTGTTGTGCTTGACAGCTACGGAAACCTATCGAAAAAACCCTTGAACGAAGAGACTTCCGGCATCTACAATCTGGCACAGGAAATGCGCGGGAAATATGCCCCTGATGTCGCTCTGCTGGGACTTAGCGACTGGGTGGATAAAATGGACAGCGACAACAAGGCTTACGAAAACCTCGCGCGCTCGCGCGACAGCGAAGCTGCCGAACGCAGCGCTCTGCGAATGAAAGAAGTCCGCTCCGAAGCCGACCGAAATTACCTCAGCATTCTCGAACGCATCGACGCGCTGATGCTTATAAACGGCGAAGCTGCCTATCTGCCTTTTGTGAAAGAACAACATGCCTTGGTGAATAGGTACAGATAAACAAGGCAAAAGCTGGAAAATAAATACAATGCGGGGATGTGAAAAGAAAACACATTCCCGCATTGGCATATTGGCAGATCGTATTTTTTATGTAATTTTGCATCCACTCATTTTTTTTAATAGATATGGAAACAAACAACGAAGCACCAAAGAAAAGCTTGAACTTTATCGAAGCAATTGTTGAACAGGATTTGGCTGAAGGCAAAAACGACGGACGCATTCAAACGCGTTTCCCGCCCGAACCCAACGGCTATCTTCACATTGGTCATGCTAAAGCTATTTGCCTCGACTTTGGAATTGCCCGTCAGTATGGCGGCACTTGTAATCTGCGTTTCGACGATACCAATCCCGTGAAAGAGGATGTGGAATACGTTGATTCTATTCAGGAAGACATTCAGTGGCTTGGCTACCAGTGGAAAAATATATATTACGCTTCCGATTACTTCCAGCAGCTTTGGGATTTGTCAGTTGTTTTTATCAAAAAAGGTTTGGCTTATGTGGACGAACAATCGGCTGAAAGCATTGCCAAACAAAAAGGTTCGCCCACAGTGCCCGGCACCAACAGTCCTTTTCGCGACCGTCCGGTAGAGGAAAACCTGGCGCTGTTCGAAAAAATGAATGCCGGCGAAATAGAAGAAGGCGCTATGGTGCTTCGTGCCAAAATAGATATGGCATCGTCCAATATGCACTTCCGCGATCCCATTATGTATCGCGTTATCAAGTCGCACCCACACCACCGCACAGGATATACTTGGAAAGCTTACCCGATGTACGACTATGCTCACGGGCAATCCGACTACTTCGAAGGCGTAACACACTCGCTTTGTACGCTTGAGTTTGAGGTGCATCGTCCGCTCTACGATTGGTTTATCGATCAGTTTAAGGATTCCGACTACCGTCCTCGTCAAATCGAGTTCAACCGATTGAACATTACTTACACTGTAATGAGTAAGCGCAAAATGCTTCAATTGGTACAAGAAAAGCTCGTTAGCGGATGGGACGATCCACGCATGCCGACTATTTGCGGTTTGCGTCGCCGTGGCTATTCGCCCGAAGCTATTCATAATTTTATAGATAAAATCGGATATACGAAATACGACGGAATGATTGATCTGGGCTTACTGGAGCATTCGGCTCGCGAAACGCTGAACAAAACAGCGAAACGCGTAAGCGCGGTGCTCGATCCGGTAAAACTGATCATTAGTAATTATCCCGAAGGACAGGTTGAAAAGCTCGAAACCGAAAACAATCCGGAGGATGAAAGCGCAGGGCATCGTCAGATAGAGTTTTCGCGCGAACTTTATGTTGAGCGCAGCGACTTTATGGAAGATGCTCCGAAGAAATTTTTCCGCATGACGCCCGGACAAGAAGTGCGTTTGAAAAGTGCCTATATTGTAAAATGTACCGGATGTAAAAAGGATGCCGATGGTAATATCGAAGAAATATACTGCGAATACGATCCGCTGAGCAAAAGCGGCTCTGGAAGTCCGGAGAGCGCGCGCAAAGTAAAAGGAACGCTTCATTGGGTATCGGCAGCGCATTGCCTGACAGCCGAAGTGCGTCTTTACGATCGCCTGTTCAGCGTCGAAAATCCATCAGCCGACGAGCGCGATTTCCGCGATCTGATCAATCCCGATTCGTTGAAAGTGATAGCCAATGCCAAGATAGAAACTTCGTTGAAAGGAGTTCGACCATTGGAGCATTTCCAATTTCAGCGTACCGGATATTTCAACGTCGATCCCGACTCTACACCCGAGAAACTTGTGTTCAACCGCACGGTGTCGCTTAAAGATAGCTGGGCGAAAGAACAAAAGAAGGATTAATACTGATTATAGTCCACAGATTACACTAATTAACACGAAAAAGATAAATTAAAATCTTAGGATATTAATTTCGAAGAAGAAAAATTCGTGCAGATTTGTGTAATTTGTGGATAAATAATATTGAAAAGTTCTTTTCTTATAAGCTTATTCGAAGAAGCTCATAACGAATCCAACAACTCCGATCAATATAATAATGCTTCCGGTTATTTGATTGATCAGGCGTAAACCGCGCACATTTACTTTTCCATGCAATTTACTAACGAGGAAGGTCAAAGTGCTCCACCATAAAGTGGCTCCGAAGGCGATAGCCGTGATACCTACTACTTTCTGAAAGATGGTGGTTGTGTCGGTAATGAAATCAATACGCGAGAATAGAGCCATCAATACAAGTAATATAAGCGGATTTGAGAATGTAAGTCCGAATGATGTGGCGAAATCGCCGAAAAGACTATAGTTTGGCGATTCGTTGGGCTTGGGCTGCATACTCGGATTGCTTTTGAAGATGAAAAAACCGAATATGCAAACGATAAAACTACCTATCAGCTGAAAAGCGAATAAGTTGTTGTTGATGATGTTAATGACAAAACTTAGAAAGAAGAGGGATACAACAACGTAAATCAAATCTGAAGCGGTGGCTCCTAAGCCGGTCACAAGTCCGTATTTCCGACCTCTGTTGAAAGTTCGTTGTACGCAAAGCATACCGATAGGACCTAATGGAACCGATACCGATAAACCGATAAATATGCCTTTCAGAATGATGTCAATCATGTAAAACAACAGATTCTATTTTGAAAAACAACAAAGATAATTGTTTAAAGCCAGCATAAAAAACAATGATTAGCGAGGAAGCGAATTATTTAATTAAAATGCGTTAAAGCATGTTTCTTTAATGCCATTAAAATAAGTCCGAAACCTAATGAAAGATAAAAAAAGAACGATAATCCGTTTTAATTATCGTTCTTTTTTGTTTGTAATCTCAAAATATTATTTGGCAACTCTTTCGAGCCATTTTACCATCGAGAACATAGCAATCATTGATACAGCACAAACAGCTACAAATACCCACCATGTTATTGATATAGAAATGCTTTTATACATCATTGCTCCCAATACAAGCGAGAAATTGCCCACTGCTGTGGCTCCCAGCCAACAACCTTGCATCAAACCTTGTAAATGAGCCGGAGCTACCTTAGATACAAAAGACAAACCTAGAGGAGAAATAAATAACTCGGCAATAGTAAGAATAAAATATGTAGCGAAAAGCAACCAAGGTGTAACCCTCAAGTCGAAAGGTAAACCTCCCATTTCTTTTACTTCGTTGAGTGTAGGTAATCCGATAGAACCGATCGCCATAACCACAAATGCTATTGCTGCAATTCCCATCCCGATTCCAATTTTTTTAGGAGTCGAAGGCTCTTTTCCTCGTTTAGCCAATGCCGAAAATATCATCATGATAACAGGAGTGAGGAATACGACTATAAAAGGATTAATCGATTGAAATATCTCGGCAGTAATATCCCATCCGAAGATCTTCAATTGAGTATAGTCTTTTGCAAACATGGTAAGTGTAAGCCCGTTTTGATGGAAAGAGAACCAAAAGAAAATAACAACTGCAAATACTGCAAATAAGGCGAGAATACGTTGTTTGATTTCTTTCGCGTCTTGTCGTATTTGGTCTTTCGTCATTTCGGGTTTTGCTGTTTGAGCAACAACTTTCTTGTCTGGTAATATGTTTTTATAGATGAAGAAAACCACCATCGAAATTATCATTGCTAAGATAGCTACAGAGAAGGCATAATGAAAACCGGTATTAAAGGCATTCAAATAATTATCGGCAAAACTAGCAATGTCAACTGATGCATTTCCCGAAACTTCGCGAGCTAATTCTGTGAAACGTCCATTAAGCACATCGGATGACATTGTTCCATTTTTAAAATCCCAACAAAGACCCGGTAAGTCCGAGTTATAAGCAAAACCTTGTGATTTTACAAACCAATTTCGAACCCAAACAGCTACAAAAGGAGCGAAAATAGCACCTACATTGATAAACATGTAGAAAATTTGAAAACCTGAATCTCGTTGTTTTGAGTATTTCTCATTATCGTACATTTGACCAACAAGTGCCTGCAGGTTTCCTTTAAAAAGTCCGTTCCCAAAAGCAATAACTAAAAGAGCCGCTAAAGCAATCCATTTAGTGGTAATCAGCGATGGCATAGCCAAGAACAAATAGCCCAAACTCATTATAACAAGTCCGGCAATAATGGTTCCTTTGTATTGTTTTGTCCAGTCGGCAATAGCACCTCCCAACAATGCAAGAATATAAATAGCTCCGTAGAATATTGAATATAAACTCCCCGCTTCTGTTTCCGATAGACCGAACTTTGACATTAAAAACAAAGTGAGAATTGCCATCATTGTGTAAAATCCGAAGCGTTCGCCCATATTAGCAAGAGCGGCCGGAATTAATCCTTTTGGTTGATTTTTGAACATTAAAATTTATTTATAAGATTAATAATTGATAGTAATGTTTGCAAAAATATAAATAT
>DAIOHI010000113.1:0-7499 GCA_036744815.1 Paludibacteraceae bacterium | reverse complement strand
ATTTTTTGTCGCTTCTTCGGTAGCGATTTGATCTTTTAGCTTAATTACTCTTTCTCCTAAAATTTTAATTTGATCTTTGAAGTCCATAGTTTAATTCTTTTTGCTGTTTGTTTTTTTTATATATTCTGTTCAATCTCAAATCAACAACGAAAGCTCTTCTCAAAAATTTGTATTAAATAAAATTTATCAACTCAATAAAAAATTTCAATTAATAAGGTATGGCTCCAATAACTTCCCAACCTATCGAATCCACGTTTTTATACTTATCTATTTTCAACTCAACAATTTTACTTGAATTAGGAGGAAACACTTCATATATTGTATAATCTTTAGATCCAAGTTCTGTTTTTGTTTTTGTGTAATATGTAATCCTGACTGTTGCATCTTTATAAGATGCGATAGTTGCTCTGTTTTTTATTACACAATTGACTTTGATTTTATCTCCCCAAAAATTCTCTTTATAAGTTCCATCTGCGAATAGAAAGTTTGTTGGCTGTGAATGCTCAATTTCTTCAATAGTCATCACCTTTTCTCTATACGTTTTATCTTCTGAACCATATCCGCTATTTGTATTATTCATAACCAAAAATCCAATTATAAAAATTATAAAAACAACTGTTATAATGGAAATCGTTTTTCCAATACCTTTCTTTTGAGGAGACGCTTGCACATTTGAATTTGTTTTTTGCTGATTTACCTGCTTATCTTGATTCATTTCCGAGCTCGAAAAGACAAAACGGTTAGCAATTTCTTGTAGTTGATCAGGAGTCAAAATATCTTTTTCATCATCTTGTAAATCTTCGATTCTAAATACAATTCGACCATTAGAAAGTCTTATCGTATAATCGAAGTTTTCTGTAATAGCAAAAATTTGATATGTGCCAATGTTCTTATTAAATATTTTCACCTTTTGAAGTAATGATTCAATTTCTTTTTCTCCGTAGTTTGCTTGCATAAAATATTTGTTTTTATTATTAAGTCTTTATCTGTCTTAAGTATACTGTATTACATTAGAAACAACATTCAAAAACAAAACAAGTTTTGAGAATCTATTGACAACAAAAATCTCAAATGGATTTGTAAAAGGATTGACAAGAAAATCTATGCAAAGACCATGTCTACAGGATATGCAAAAACTTTGGCTTTTCTTGTCTTATTTTTGAGACAGGTAGTGTGGGTTTGGAAATACAAACCTACAAATTGTTTTTAACAAAACAAGCGAAAAGAAAGATTATTTTTAACAACTTGATTTCATATACGATCATAAATCTCAAAAAAACGAAACAAAAAAAACCTCTTCCCAAAGCAAGAGGGAAGAGGTATATGAAAGCCATTTCGTACAGAATTGACTTTGCCTCGGTCGTCTTAATTATATAATACCTAAGGAAGGATCACTTTCACAGCCCGATCATCAATCTTCAGAACATAAATTCCTTTATCAAGCGGAATCGAAACTTTGCCGCTAAAGCTTTTATCCAAAACAAGGCATTGTCCATTGATATGATAAATGCTTACAAGCGCGGTTTTACTTCCGAAGTCAACATTCAAGGAGCCTTCATTTAGATAATAATTGAAAGGAAAATCGGTCGCTTGTTTCAATCCGGTTGTTTCGTGAAAATCACTGATTCGGACATTATCCACATTTATTCCCTTCGATCCGCTTTCATCCTTGGCAATGCGTAGATACAAACTTCCTTGGCGATTCACTTCAAACTGGTATTCCTTCCACGTTCTTGAGACATTTTGCGAATGTGCTACTTTCTCCCATGTTTTTCCATCGCCGGAAACATACAAAGCTAAAGCTCCGCCACTTGTATCTTCTTCATAATTACCCGCCCAAAAGCGAACGACTCCGACACCATTCTCCTTAATATCCTTCGTTTCAATATATCCGACGTCGCCCGTTGGTCCTTCGGTAAGACGGATGCGAGCCGCTGCCCTATCCCACTTCTGATCTTTCCCCGAGTCACCCCAAGTTGCACCTTTGAAAGTCCATTCGCCCGTATAGCCGGTATATGTGCCGCCGGCAAAGGTATGCGTTGTACTCGCCGGAATATAAGTTTTCGAGTCGAAATCTTCGTAAAAATTCCAATAAACACTTTCATCATTCAAAGGCTCGGCTGCGAGAATTTCGAAACTGTTCAGATTTTTTATTCCGGGTAAAGAAAAATAGTCTTTTACATTGCCACTAATCATCACGGGTTTGCGCCAATATTCCGGATTTTCGTCCAAATCACTATAATTTTTGGATTCAATAGGCATACACTTCGTAATATCCAATTCATCTGCCTTGTCCGCAATCAAATAAGCGCTGGTTCCACTAAAAGGCGGTGCTACTTCGTAAAAGTACTTATTGTTGCTGTAGTCTCTCATCTCTCCAACAATATAACCTTTCACCCAATAAACTTGAGCAGTATTTTTAACTTTAATGGCTTCTGATACGCTAAAAGGATTCGTTTCGGAACCATCTCCGGCAAAGAGAAAAGCGCCGAAGGAAAATAAGCAGAGAAGCATTAATAACAATTTCTTTTCCATAAGTATAGTTTTTTTTGATACAATACAACAATGTTTTTATTAAGGATAAAAAAGGATGAATCGCTTATCGGGCAATTCATCCTTTTCTAAATATATATTATTTTATAAAAACTTCTATTTAATACGCCGATTTAAACTGTTCGAGGAAACGCACATCGTTTTCGGAGAAGAGGCGTAAATCCTTTGTACGGTATTTCAAGTTCGAGATTCGCTCCACTCCCATCCCGAAAGCATAACCGGAATAAACTTTCGAATCTATTCCGCAACTTTCCAGCACATTCGGATCCACCATGCCGCAACCTAAAATTTCAACCCAACCGGTATGTTTACAAAAAGCACATCCTTTTCCACCGCAAAGGTTACAGGAAATATCCATTTCGGCACTTGGCTCGGTAAATGGAAAATAAGAGGGACGCAAACGTATTTCGGTTTCTGCTCCGAACATTTCTTTAGCGAAATACAACAATGCTTGCTTCAAGTCGGCAAAAGATACATTCTTGTCAATATAAAGTCCTTCCACCTGATGGAAGAAACAATGCGCCCGATAAGAAATCGCCTCATTGCGATACACCCGTCCGGGGAAAACCATACGGATGGGCGGCTGCTGATTTTCCATCACACGCACTTGTACCGACGAAGTATGAGTACGCAACAGAATATCGGGCTGGCGTTCGATAAAGAAAGTGTCTTGCATATCGCGCGCGGGATGCTCCAAAGGAAAATTCAATGCGCTAAACACATGCCAATCGTCCTCAATTTCGGGTCCTTCGGCAACCACAAAACCAATACGCGAAAATATATCTACAATTTCATGTTTTACCAATGAAAGCGGATGGCGCGTACCTAATTTATAGGGAGCTGCCGTGCGGGTAAGATCAATGCCTCCGTCGTCCTTATTGTCCTTATCGAAGGCTTCTTTAAGTGTATTTATTTTATCTTGCGCAGCATTTTTCAGCTCATTCAAAAGTTGTCCTACTTCTCGCTTTTCTTCGTTTGCAACATTCCGGAAATCATTGAACAAAGATGTTACTTCGCCTTTTTTACTCAAAAACCTTAGGCGAAGTTTTTCTAATTCTTCTGTGTTGTTCGCCGTCAGATTTTCTATTTCCGATAAGAGTTGTGCAATTTTAGTTTTCATCGCTATATAATTTTCTAAAGCATGCCTATTTAATAATAAAGAATGCAAAGTTAAGCATTTTTTGATAAATAAAAATTGCCCTGCAAAATTTCAAATCATTATTTCTTCATATCCGTTTTTTACAGTATATTTGTCCTTTACATTATCCCAAAAGCCGTTTTATTATGCCTAATACAGAGATATTGAATTTTTTGACCGCCTTAAAAGAGAACAACAACAGAGAGTGGTTTGCATCGAACAAAGATTGGTACATAAGGGTTAAAGATGAGTTTGAAACTTTAGGCAGAAAGTTCATTTTAGAGATATCTAAATTCGACGAAGACATTAAGCATGTAGATTTAAAGGATTGTGTTTTCAGAATTTATAGAGACACGCGCTTTTCGAATGATAAAACGCCTTACAAAACTCACATGGGAGTATATATAGCTGCCGGAGGAGGACGAAAAAGTCCGCGAGGAGGATATTACGTCCACTTCGAACCGAATGCATCGTTTATAGCTGCGGGAGTTTGGTGTCCCGAGCCGAATATTTTGAAAGCTCTTCGTAAAAGTGTTTACGAAAACATCGACGAGTTTAACGAAATCCGTAACGAAAAAGAATTTGCACGTTACTTTTCCAATTTTTTCGATGAAGATAAGTTGAAGAATGTTCCCGCCGGATTTCCTAAGGATTTCCCCGAAGCCGAATTCTTGAAACTAAAACACTACATCGCAGAATACCAATTGGATGAATCACTTATCAATGATAAGGATTTTGTTTCCAAAACAGTGAATATATTTAAATCGGGATATCCCTTGAATCGTTTTCTGAATTATACAGTCGATGCGATTATAAATGGAGAAGAATAAACAGCGGCAAGCGGCAAGCAGTAAGCAGTAATATATATTCTAAACAACTATGAGTAAATTGTCTGATTACAATATTAAATATCGAGATAGAACAAAGAGCTTTGCTGTTGATGTTATTCGTTTTTACGCGACTTACTGCAAAGAAAGTGATGAGTTGAGGATTATTGGAAAACAATTTTTACGTTCGGGAACTTCTGTTGCTGCTAATTTCAGGGCATTTACGCGTGGACGATCAGAAGCGGAAAAATATGCAAAACTTTGTATCGTTGTAGAGGAAGCCGATGAAACACAATTTTGGTTCGAACTTATTGAGGAAGCTCAATTATTGGATAAATCAAATTTCATTCATATAAAAAACGAAATAGAGGAATTAGTGAAAGTATTCACTGTAAGCAAAGCAAAAATGAAGCATTAATCAGCTTAGCGTTTGCCGCTTACCGCTTACTGCTACTTAATAAAACATACTATAAAAAATGATCTTAGACATACTATCGAACAGCAAGCCTTACGAGGCTTTGCATCCGCGATTTAAAGCGGCTTTTGACTTTTTGAGAAACAGCGACTTAGAGAAACTCCCGGTCGGAAAAATAGAACTGGATGGCTCCAATCTATTTGTAAGCGTGGTGGATATTACCGGAAAAACATCGGAAGAAGCCCGCATGGAAACGCATCGGAACTATATCGACATTCAAGTGCCTGTAGGAAACACGGAAACCATGGGTTGGATTGCTGCCGAGAAACTTCAAAAGCCTACAAGCGATTATAGCGCGGAGAAAGACATTACTTTTTTTGCTGATAAAGCATCCGTTTTCCTTACAGTGCAACCTTATGAGTTCGCCGTATTTTTTCCTGAGGATGGACATCAGCCCGGAATAGCCGAAGGCACATACAGAAAGATTATTGTAAAAGTTCTTGTATAAAGAACAGGTTTTCAGACTTTAGTTATCACAAGGTATCGCAGAAAAACAAAATTATCGGTGTATGAATGAAGAACTATCAATAATAAAATCCGATCCCTATTTGGCGCCTTACGCTGAAGCGATAAAGGGGCGCCACAAATATTTTTTAGATGTAAAAGAGAAGCTAATCGGTAACAACAACAAATCTTTATCCGATTTTGCTACGGGATATTTGTATTTCGGTCTGCACCGAACTGCGGATGGTTGGGTATTTCGTGAGTGGGCACCCAATGCGACGGCAATTTATCTTATCGGAGATTTCAACAACTGGCAAAAGCACAGCAATTACCTTTTGAAAAAAACAGGCGATGGTATTTGGGAAATTTCTCTTCCTTATTTTGCCATGGCTCACCTTCAGCACTATAAACTGTTAGTTGAATGGGAAGGCGGATCGGGCGAACGCATACCGGCATGGGCGCGACGCGTGGTGCAAGATCATGAAACAAAAATATTCAGCGCGCAGGTATGGGATCCGGTTAATCCTTATGTGATGAAGCACGAAAACTTCGTTCCCAAAACCGATCCTCTGCTGATATACGAATGTCATGTAGGTATGGCAAGCTCAGAAGAGAAAGTGGCTACTTACGAAGAATTTCGCTTAAACGTTCTGCCTCGCATCGCCAAGCTTGGCTACAACTGCATACAAATGATGGCTGTTCAGGAACATCCTTATTACGGTTCCTTCGGCTACCATGTGTCGAGTTTCTTTGCCGCTTCATCGCGTTTCGGCACGCCCGACGAATTGAAACATCTGATTGACGACGCTCACGAAATGGGCATTGCCGTTATAATGGATCTGGTACATTCGCACGCGGTGAAAAATGAAATTGAAGGTTTGGGACGCTTCGATGGAACACCTTATCAATACTTCCACGGAGGCACACGACGCGAACATCCGGCATGGGATTCGCTCTGCTTCGACTATGGCAAACCGGCTGTGTTGCACTTCCTGCTTTCGAACTGCAAATTCTGGCTCGAAGAGTACAAATTCGACGGTTATCGCTTCGACGGTGTAACATCAATGATATACCGCAGTCATGGATTGGGCGAAGATTTTTCAAATTACGCATCTTACTACAACCTCAATCAAGATGGCGACGCGATTTGCTACCTGACTCTTGCCAACAGCTTGATACACGAAGTAAGACCAACGGCGATAAGCATTGCCGAAGAAGTGAGCGGAATGCCCGGACTGGCAGTGAAAATAAAGAATGGAGGCATCGGTTTCAATTACCGCTTGGCAATGAACATTCCCGATTTTTGGATTAAATACATCAAAGAAATCAAAGAAGAGGATTGGAAAGTCGGACATATCTATTGGGAACTGACCAACCGGCGGATGGACGAAAGAACGATCAGCTATGCCGAAAGTCACGACCAGGCATTGGTTGGCGACAAGACCATTATTTTCCGATTGATTGACGCCGACATGTATTGGCATATGCAAAAGGGAGATACCACTTTTGCTGTCGATCGCGGTGTAGCTCTGCATAAAATGATCCGGCTGATTACCGCTTCAACCATGAACGGCGGCTATCTTACCTTTATGGGAAATGAATTCGGACATCCGGAATGGATCGATTTTCCGCGCGAAGGCAACGGCTGGTCGCACAAATACGCCCGTCGTCAATGGGATTTGGTGGATAACGAAAACTATCTCTACAGCTCGCTGAATAAATTTGAACACGCGATGATAGAAATTATCAACTCGCTGCCCGAATTCAACCGACTGCCCATTTTCCAACTTTGGGACAAGGAAGGCGATCAGGTTTTGGTGTACCAACGGGGCGATTTGATTTTCATATTCAACTTCAACGGAAATCAATCCTTCCCCGAATACGGCGTTTTAGCCGAAAGAGGAAGCTATAAAACGGTATTGAACACCGACAACAGCGAATACGGAGGCTTCGGACTGGTTGACGATGAGGTAATTCATCTTACCCAATTCGACCCCGAAGAGCCGGGAAGCAAAGAATGGTTGAAATTCTACATTCCGGCACGCACGGCAATGGTGTTGAG
>DAIOHI010000112.1:0-7506 GCA_036744815.1 Paludibacteraceae bacterium | reverse complement strand
TCAAGTCCGTTCTGGAAATGACGAAATTCAGCAAAGAATATCAAAAAGAAAAACTAGAAACGCTGATTGCCGAATTTAATTTGGAGCACGTTCGTCATAACATCGGCGACCGCCTCTCCGGAGGTGAGCGACGACGCACCGAAATTGCTCGATGCCTGGCGATAGAACCCCGTTTCATCATGCTCGATGAGCCTTTTGCCGGAGTCGATCCGATTGCCGTACAAGACATTCAGGATATTGTTTGGAAACTGAAAGATAAAAACATCGGAATTCTAATAACCGACCACAATGTGGACGAAACTTTGATGATTACCGACCGGGCTTATCTCTTGTTCGAAGGACGAATCCTTTTCCAAGGAACCTCGGAAGAGCTTGCCGCCAATCCGGTTGTTCGCGAAAAATATTTAGGACGCGATTTCGAATTAAAGAAAAAATCGAGAACGGATTAATAAAAATTCTCGTATCAACAGAAGCTCAATACCTGACAAGCCATGCTGAAAAAGAAATTTATTGTTGACGAAAATATCAGCTTAAAAGCTATCAATTCTAAGGATGCGCAAGCGATTTTCGCTACCATCAATAGCGAAAGAAGCTATTTGGGCGAATGGCTTCCTTTTGTGGAATACACTCAAAGCGTTGACGATACGCAGTTTTTCGTTGATGACGCCGTATTGAATTCTGACAACAGCTTGACTTGCACAATCCTTTACAATAATTCATTTGCGGGATTGATCGGATTGAAAGAAATCGATCAGATCAACAAAAAGACGGAAATCGGATATTGGTTATCTGAAAAATGTCAGCATAAGGGAATTGTTACGAAATCCTGCCGGACATTAATAAAATACGCTTTCGAAGACTTAGATATATACCGAATGCAATTGAATGCTGCGGTAGGCAACGAAAAAAGTCAAGCAGTAGCTAAACGCCTCGGCTTTACAAAAGAAGGAATTATGCGCGCGGCAGAATTGCACAAACGAGGTTTTCTGGATATTGTTGTTTTCAGCCAGCTGAAACCCGAATGGGAAAAACAAAATCTCAGATCCGAATAAATAGCGCATCCGGCTCACATGCAAACAACAACCCTCACGATATTAGGCTGCGGATCGGCACTTCCAACCCGAACGAATTTCCCCTCATCGCAATTGCTCGAACTGCGCGACAAGCAATACATGATCGATTGCGGAGAAGGAAGTCAGATACGGATGCGCCAGATGAATCTCAAAACATCTCGTTTGGGACATATCTTCATTTCGCATTTGCACGGCGACCATTGTTTCGGATTAATCGGACTGATATCTTCCTTCGGCATGCTGGGACGGACTTCCGATTTACACATTCACGCACATGCCAATTTAGAAAAAATCTTGGCTCCGCAATTGCAATATTTTTGCGAAGGAATGACCTTTGATGTTATCTTCCATGCGATTGACCCCAGAAAACATCAATTGATTTTTGAAGATCGAAGCATTTCGGTTTACTCCATTCCGCTTAAACACCGGGTTCCCTGTTGTGGATTTCTGTTCGAGGAAAAAGCGCGCGATAAAAATATCATTCGCAGCATGATTGATTTTTATAACATCCCGATTTCGAAAATTCCGGGCATTAAGAAAGGAGCGGATTTCGAAACTGAAGAAGGAGAAATAATTACCAATGATTTATTGACAACCAATCCTACTCCTCCCAAGCGATATGCTTACTGCTCGGACACAGCATACTACGAAAAAATAATTCCCTACATTCAGGATGTTGACTGTTTATTCCACGAAGCTACTTTCGGAGACGACGAAGCATTGCGCGCCAAAAGCACAAAACATTCCACCGCCCGGCAAGCTGCCGAAATTGCAAAGAGAGCCAATGTAAAACAATTGATTATTGGACACCTATCAGCCCGATATTCCCATCAAGATATAATTTTGAAAGAAGCAAAATCTATTTTCGAAAACACTATTCTGGCTCAAGACATGAGCGTTTATGAAATTTAACTAGATTGTCATCATCTTTTCTTAGGAAACCTGCACATTTTGTTTTGATTTGTGTATTTTTTATCTATTTTTGCAGTCGATTTATTTTTGTCAATTAAACAAAATCAGCATATCAATCAAAATTGACGGACAACAGATTATATCGAATGTAAATTCAAATTTGCAGTCCGCAAATATTTCTTGTGTAAAAAATTTATGATTAAGGAAAACTTTATACAGCTTTTCGCAAACAGTTTTAAACAAAATTGGGATTATCCGGCGCATACCAACTATGGAGAAGATGAAACTTTGAATTTCTCTCATGTTGCAGAAAAAGTCGCTCGCTTACATATTCTTTTCGAACAATGTGGAATTAAAGAAGACGATAAAATTGCTCTTTTAGGACGTAATAGTTCGAATTGGGCTATAAGTTACATTGCAGCTGTCACTTACGGAGCTGTAATCGTACCTATTTTGCATGATTTTAATCCGAAGGATATTGTTCAGATTATCAATCACTCTGAATCTAAATTATTGATTGTAGAGCCTTCAAGCTGGGAAAAACTTGACATTTCGCAACTTGATGAACTTCACGTAGCATTTTCACTCGCAACTTTTGATTGTATTAAAATAATAAAACAATCGGATAGCGAATTCTTTGATGAAGAGAAAATCAGTCCTAAAACAATCTCGGCATTGTTCGAGAAAAAATATCCGAAAGGCTTTTCCAAAGATGATATTAAATATGCCGAAAGAGATAACAAGCAATTAGCATCCATTAACTATACCTCCGGAACTACCGGATTCAGCAAAGGAGTAATGTGTAGCGGAAACGCTTTAGCAGGAAACATTACCTTCGGCTTCCGAACCGAATTACTGAAACAAGGATATCGTGTTGTTGCATTTTTGCCTTTCGCACATGCTTATGGATGCGCTTTCGACTTTTTGACAGCGACTTGCGCCGGAAGCCATATATATTTTATTACCAAAACTCCGGTACCAAAACTACTACTATCGGCTTTTGCAGAAGTCAAGCCAAGTGTTATTTTTACCGTACCTGTTATTATCGAAAAAATCTACCGAAAACAGATACAGCCCACTTTATCCAATCCTTTCATAAAGGTAATTATGAAAATACCCGGATTGAATTCACTGATTTTATCTAAAATAAAAAATAAAATTGTAACTGCATTTGGTGGACATTTCTCTCAAATTATTATCGGAGGAGCCGCTCTAAACCCTGAAGTTGAAGCTTTTTTCCGCAAAATTAAATTTCCTTTTACCATTGGTTACGGAATGACTGAGTGTGCGCCATTGATTAGTTATTCGCACTATTCCGAATTTGTCTCTACTTCAGCCGGCAAAACTCTCGACATTATGGAAGCGAAAGTTGTCGATATTAATCCAGAAACCGGAGATGGCGAAATTTGCGTGCGTGGCGAAAACTTGATGGATGGTTATTATAAAAATCCGGAAGCTACGAAAGAAACGATTGACGAAAGCGGATGGCTGCATACCGGCGACTTAGGAACAGTCGATAAAGATGGAAATATTTATCTGCGAGGAAGAAACAAAACGATGATATTAGGATCGAGCGGACAAAACATTTATCCTGAGGAAATCGAAGCAAAGCTGAACAACATGCCTTATGTACAAGAATGTTTGATTGTAGAAAAAGATGCCAGAATCGTGGCACTCGTTTATCCGGATTATGAAGCTCAAAAAGAACAAAAAATTTCGGATGACGAACTCCTTGCACAAATGGAAAACAACAGAAAACAACTAAATAGTTTATTAGCTTCCTACGAAGCGGTTTTTAAAATAGTGATTAGGGAAGAGGAATTTGAAAAAACCCCGAAAAAGAGCATAAAACGCTTTATGTATCAGCAAAATTTCCTTGCTAAATAGAAAACTTTGCTAAAAAACCACTCAAATCAAAAAAAAATAGAAAATAAATTACTATTTGTAAAGAATAATGAAAATTATTATGTAATTTTGTCGCGAATTTAATTTCAAATAACAATCACATTTAAAGGAAAGAGAAAATGAAAAAAGTATTTTTGTTTTTTGCTGTTGCATTGACATTCGCAGCTTGTGGTCCTAAAGCATCTACTGAAACTAAAACAGAAGAAGTTCCTGCAGTTGAAACTCCAGCAGTTGAAACTCCAGCAGTTGACACTGTTGCTGTTGTTGCTACTGACTCTGTTGCTGCATAATCAACACAAAGTACAAGCTTAAGCAAACGGTCCGTTATGAGAATAACGGACTTTTTTTGTTCTAATTAAAAGCTTTGATAGATTTCAACGAAGCTTTTTATCTTTTCCGGCTCCGCTTCAAACACATTGCCAACAACAACCAAATCGGCACCGGAACTGTAAGCTTCCCGAAGCTGATCTTGCTTTCGTATTCCGCCTCCAACGATGAGAGGAATGGAAATATTGTTTTTCACGTAACGAATCATTTCTCCGGATACTGGTAAAAGCGCACCGCTTCCGGCTTCGAGATAAACCATCTGCATTCCGAGCAATTCACCGGCAAGCGCAGTCGAAAGGGCAATTTGATTTTTATCTC
Organism: Paludibacteraceae bacterium; assembly: GCA_036744815.1. Taxonomy (GTDB): domain Bacteria; phylum Bacteroidota; class Bacteroidia; order Bacteroidales; family Paludibacteraceae; genus H1. The sequence goes on along the minus strand of DAIOHI010000112.1, from coordinate 2,971 downwards.
TTGGAATAGGTCGCGTATCACTCATATATTCAACAGAGCTTGTTCGTCCGCCATCAATCAACAAATAAGCCGTCGGTATGACTTCAATCCCCGACTCCTTAATAGCTTTAGCAGAAACAACATGCTGTCCAATCAAAAAATCAGCATTACGTCCCGAAAGAAGCGATATATTTAACAATGCATCCGCCTTAGGAGTGAATTGAGAAGCATCGCCAGGAAATAATACTATCGGAATTTGAAGTTTTTGTTTAAGCTTATCAATAAGCAAATCTACGTGGAAAGTTGTGTGACTTCCGCCAACGAAAATAAAATTCGGCGAGTTTTCATATAAAAGCGAGATAATACGGTTTGTTGCTTCTTCGTCACGAACGATATCCGGATCTAACAAAACAGCCAACATTTTACGCTGATTTTTTATATTTTTATAGACAGTATCGAGTATTTTTTCCATGTTTTTTTCTTCCAAAATTTGCTTTTCTACACCATCAATCCGACACAATATATACTAAAGAATAACTGTCAGTCAGAATGAAATTGCCGATATACATCTTATTTGTCGGTATATGCCTGATTTCGAATTCGCCACGATCACTACTAAGTTCAAATGCTTGTAAGCACTGTTGATTGGCAAAATCTACTGCCTCATCCCCCACTATTTTATATAAAGCTTCCTTAGCCGACCAAGCGATATTTAATTGCTCTCCCGATAAATACTTTTGTTCGTCTCTTCCTAAAAAGCGGGAAGACAAACGTTCTATTTTATCTGACTTACACTCAATATCTATACCAACTTTTTTGGAACGATGAACTATAAGAGCCAGCCATTCCTGCGTATGCGAAATACTTATTTGATAATCAGAATTTTTCAAAAAAGGCTTACCTGATTCAAAATACTCTAAATTTTCATATTCACCCAAAATGGTCATTAATGCCGCTCTCACTCCGAGATATTCGCGTTTTCTTTTTTCAGATTTCAATGCTTGATAAGCAGCTAAATCTTTTGGTCCAAGTTGTAAAAAATCAAGCATGAATGCCTCGTCGTCAATCATTTTCCAGATCAAAACTTCAGCATTATCTTTCGATAAAAAAGAATCTACGATCATCGCTTCCACTCAAAACTTTCGATTAAGTGCACGACATCCTCACGCACATAATTTACCATCGGAGCAATGGAATCTCTGTTTGGGATATGATTGAAATAAAGAGCCGCACGAAAGAAATGACGCGTACTGTCCGTCACAACAAACTGCAAAGGCGATGCTGTATTTCCATCCAAGTCATATAATATGGAATAAATTCGTTGCTCTGGATTTTCATAAAACGATTCTTTTATGCTTTCTGCCCGAATCGAATGCTTGTATGCTATCTTGCGGGATTCTTCAGATAGTTCGTACAAATCCCCTTTTACCGGCATATAGCTACAATAAAGACTCCCGTTCAACGACGGATATTCTATATCAATCCAATGCTTATTCGCGTCTGTATCACGAGAAACGACACGAGCTATCTTAGAGATTTCAAAACTGTAGGGTAGATTCAATGTATCAACAACCCGATATTCATGTTCTGGCAATTGCACTCGAAAATAGCCGTAAGGGCGTGGAGTGTAAGACTTCCCGCAAGCGACAAAGAAGCAAAGTGAAAAAACAAAAAATAGTTGTTGTATCGAAATTATTCGCTTTTTTCCTATAATTATCATATACTTTGACACGATCAGAATTCTAAAATTATTTTTATTGAACAGACACAATCTCATCCACCACAAATTCACTCACGCCTCTCCAAGGCAAAGTTCCTAAGTACTCTTTATAATGCAGTTCGACTGTCTTTCCGCTGCAACGCATCAATGAATCGGCAACAGCTTTGTCTGTAACCGAAAATTTAAATTCATAAGATTGAATAGCGGCAGTTCCTTGCGAGCGGTAACCTGCTTGAATCAGATTGCCTTCGTAAGTTTTAAAAACATAACCTTTGTTTACAAAGTAATTCAAATTACCCGCTTTAACTCCCTCGCCAAACACAAAATAAAATTTATAATAAACAAACACAGCCAAAAGCACAACAACAATCAAGCTGGCAATTAAAAATACTTTTTTCACTCCCGATTTCATATTCTTGCTCTATTTATTTTCTTTATGATTCAATATTATTACAATACAAATATAGGTCTATTTTTTCACGTCAATTAAATTTACAATAAATAATATCGTTTTTATTCGAAAAAAATTATAACTTTACTGCGAAGAAATTGATTTTCGCAGGATCTATTCAAACAAATATTACTATGGAAGACAAATTAGTAACCCTAGCCATACGCACCTACCAACGTGCTCAAATGATAAAAACCATTTTGGAAGAAAATGACATTGAAACGGTCATCCATAATTTAAATCTTGAAAATCCGGAAATGGCAGTCGGAGTACGCGTCAGAATTAAAGAAAAAGATTTGCCTCGTGCCCTAAAAATCGTTGAAGAAGTAGAAAGTGCTTGGGAAAAAGAAGAAAATGGAGATATTTCTCAAGATTCAAAAGAAGTTCTGATTCCTATAGACTTTGCCGATTTAGTGCTTCCTGCAATAGAAATTGGTTTTCATTACGCACATTCGCTTAAAGCAAAAGTAGTGTTGATGTACACCTATTTCCGTCCAGCTTATACGATTTCATCCAATAATCACGATATGAGCATTTACAGCCTCAGCGACAACGAATTACTTAGAAGAGTAGTTTCGCAAGCGAATGCCGACAAAGAAAACATGCTCAATATTATTCAAAAACAAATAAGAAATCACGAACTTCCCGATGTACCACACCATTTTGAACTTAGGGAAGGAATTCCTGAAGATGAAATCTTGGAATATTCGAAACAACACAAACCGGCTTTAGTTGTAATGGGCTCTCATGGAAAGAAAGCATCTATGGAAATAATCGGAAGTGTAACGGGCGAAGTACTAGAGTCTTGTGTTTCACCGGTA
>DAIOHI010000111.1:0-7528 GCA_036744815.1 Paludibacteraceae bacterium | reverse complement strand
AAAAGCATATATACACATCAATCGCCTCCCTTAAGCGATATTATTAGACAAATAAATGTTCGGAGCAATAATCACTATGCCGAACATTTGTTTCGATATTTAGGAGCACTCAATCAAGGAGATTTTTCTACGTCGAACGCGGCGATTAATAAAATAAAATCTTTTTGGAAAGAAAAAGGATTGCCTGTTGAACAGTTGTTTATGAATGATGGTTCGGGACTTTCACCAACCAATGCCGTTTCTGCAACTTTTTTTACCGAACTTTTAATTTATATGCAGACAAAAAGTAAGAATTCGGCAGTATTTAAAGCCTCTTTACCTGTTGCAGGTGAAAATGGTACAGTATCTAACTTTCTAAAAAATACCGCTTTGAAAGGGAAAGTACATGTGAAAAGCGGTTCTATCGAACGTGTAAGATCTTATGCCGGATATATTGATGCGAATGGTAAGAACTACGCATTTGCAGTTATTGTAAATAATGCAAACGGCTCATCACGAGATGTTGTTAAAAAGACAGAAAAGCTTTTGACGGAAGCTATAAAATAACACTCAATAAGAAATAAATATTAAAACAATTCAATTGTAGGATGAAAGAAACTACAGATTATATTCTTCAGTTTTTGTTAGGCGACAACATAAATCCTGATATAAAATATAGTGTTGCTTATACGAATAAAATTAAGCAATTTGACGATTATAAATTGATTATTTACCCATCTTCGTTTTTTCAGAAAGATTATTACAAAACTCAGGAGTCTCTGCCTCAACTTCCATTGGAAGAGTGGGAGGGTATACCCTTGCTTTTTGGAAGTCCTAAACTAGAACGCCATGGTGAGACTCTTGTACTTTACGCTGATATTGTTGCAAGTACATATTTTCTTATCAGTCGTTATGAGGAAATGTTGCGTCCTGACTGTCGCGATATTCACGGACGATTTATGGGGCAGGAATCGCTTCCTTTTAGAGCGGGATTTCTTCATCGCCCAATTGTGGATGAATACGGGAAGTCTCTTCGGAAATTACTTCGGGAGGAAGGACTTAATGTGCCGGAGCCTCCTGCCGAGATACATAAGCTATATTTAACTCATGATGTGGATAAATTAGCCCATTATCGGAACTTTCGTGGAGTTTCGGGAGCTATCTCACGAGTTTTTGTGAATAAAAATAAAACAATAGCAGCGATTAAATCTCTTTTTGGTGACTTGTATCAGGATCCGTGGTTTACTTTTCCATGGATGTTCGAATTGAATCAAAGATTGAAAGATAAGATGGGTGCAAAACGTTGTGAAACCATCGTATTTATAAAATCCGGAGGAGGAGATCGATTGGAAGATAAGCCCTTACTAAACATTCGAAACTCTGATTTTAAAAAATTTTTTGAAATTTGTCGTAAAGCAGATGTCGTAATCGGATTGCACCCAAGCTATGCCGCAAGTGAATGTTCACAAATTTTGATCAAAGAAAAGGTATTATTACAAGACATAATTGATGAAAATGTAACTTATAGCAGAAATCATTTCCTTCGCAGTCGGGAACCGATTGATATGCTGACACTATTTGACGTAGGAATTACCGATGATTTTACCATGGGATATGCTGATGTGTCAGGTTTTCGTTTAGGAACTTCGCGATCTGTACGTTGGATAAATCCACGAACTAAGCAGTTGACATCTTTAGTTTTGCATCCTCTGACTGTTATGGACGTTAGTTTGAGCGAAGAGCGTTATATGGGATTAAATGAAGAGGAAGCTTATCGTTATGCCCTAGGCTTAATTGAAGAAACTAAAAAGCACAATGGCGATTTGACACTTTTGTGGCACAATACTTCTGTGGAAAAAGACCTGTCTTATCAACGAAATTTATATGAAAGATTGATTGAGTATCTTTTAAGCTAAAGTGTGAATTAGGAGTCTGCTACTGAAAATACTATCTTTGCAAATTGTTAATTTCGAATAATCGGATCATGAATAAAAGAAAAATTAAGAAAGCAATTAAGAGAATAGCTTATTTGCCTCTCAACAAAAAATTTCCATCTTATATTGCCAATAAAAGCAGACACTTTTATTATAAAATAACTAAATCTTTAAAAGTAGCATATCCTTCAACTATAATGTTGGAACTAACCAACCATTGCAATTTAGCTTGCACTATTTGTCCTCGGGAATACGACTATGGTAAAAATATGGACAAAGGGATGATGGATTTGGAAGAGGCTAAAAGAATTATTGATGAAATATATCCATATCTCGATTCTATAGGTTTGACAGGAATGGGAGAAACTTTCTTATACAATAAACTTCCTGATGTCGTAGATTATATAAAGAAAAGAAACAAAGGTATTATCATATCTATATCAACGAATGCAGTAATTCCTAATTTTATTGATAAGGCTAAAAAAGTAATTGACAAGATAGATACTATCCAAATATCAATTGACGGATTAAATGACACATATAATTCTATTCGGATAAATTCTAATTTTAAAATATTGGATACGAATATACGTCAGTTATCGAAATTATGTAAAAGCACTTCTACGGTGTTGATGTTAAATATGGTTGTTACGAAAGAAAACTATATGGATATGGCAAAGCTTGTAGAATATGCTGAAGAAGTAGGTGTAGATTATTTGGATTTTACTTTATTGAATCTAGCATCAGTAACTGATATACCTTCATCCTATTATGAATTTTATCATTCTAAAGAGTTTTTGAAAGAACTTTCCGCTTTAGATAACGCAATCGTAGAGACTCCAACTGTATCTGTCACTAACAGAAATTTTGAAACAGACAACGGTTTTCGAAAATGTCCTTTCCCTTGGACTCATTTTTATATAAGTCAAGATGGTTACCTTCCTCCATGTTGTGCAAAACCTTTTCCAAAAGAAAAAAAATTTGGAAGTATTAAAGAGGAAAAGTTGATCAATATCTTAAATAATGAAAGCTATATTCAATGGCGTAAACTTTGGATTGAAAATAAAACTCCTAAGTTTTGTCAAAAGTGTCATTATGTAGATTTAGCTCCTGTGAAGCAATAAGAGTTTTTATGCAGGACGACTATTTAGAAGGTTCTCTCATTTTTCTTTTTTCTGTTCCGCTCGTCTTTTTAAAACTTCAGCCAAACTTTCGGGCGTGGTTTTCCATCGACGGTGCATCCAAACCCATTGATTGGGCGTTTTTTTGATCAAATCTTCCATTGCTTTTGTCTGCGCCTGTGTGTTGATTTGTAAATCTGTCTTTTCATCTCCGGTGTGCACAAAAGCTAATTCGGGACAAATTTCGAAATGATATTTACCCGGTTCAGAGGAAGTCATAGCCATTGGCACAACAGTGGCTCCACTATCTATTACCAGGCGAGAAGCACCGATAGGGGTATAGGCTTGATGCCCGAAGAAATCAACGAAGCATCCTTTTACTTTTGTATCTTGATCAATCATTAATATTAGGCAGTTTCCTTCTTTTAATACGCTGACCAATTTTTCGTAAGATCCTTCGCGTGAAATATTTATCATGCCACGTCGGGCGCGAAACCAAACCATCGTTTTCTGAACGCACCAACTTTTAATGGCTTTGCTGGCGGCGTATGTTGAATAACCCAGCATCGGCGGAGTGACAGCTGATAATTCCCATGAACTCATGTGTGGAATAAGACAGATAACTCCTTTACCTTTTTCGTATGCAGCGCGTAAATTCTCTTCGCCCTTTACTTCGACCATTTTAAAATAACGCTTGCGACTTTTGATATAAACCGTAGCATAATAATCAACAAAAGCCCTTGCAATATTGCTGAAAACTTCTTGAGCCATCGTTTCTATTTCCTCTTGCGATTTCTCGGCACCATAAATTTTATTCAAGTTATCCAAAGCATATTGCCGTGCTTTATGCCCCATGCTGTAATATTTTTTTCCGCAGAATCGGATCAATCGCTTTCGCCACGAAATGGGAATAATCCATAAAATAAGGATAACAATCCACATAAAAGGATAGGCGATTGTAAGAATTGTTTCGCGGCGTATATTTCTGCGTTGGCTTCTGGTCATGTTTAAAAAATGCTTATTATTTCTTGGTTATTTTCATTACATATCCTCCTCCCGGAGCCATGTTTATCGTTACGTTGCGATTAGCCGGGATTTGTATTGTTTCTTTTTTATAATCACGACCAACTTTATCCGAATTGACGCCATCCTTAAATATCTCGGCTTGAAAATTTCCTTCGCCAAGAAAAGAAAGATTCAAATCAAGTTTTCGTGCATCCCAATTAGTTAGCGAACCAAGATACCAAACTCCATCTTTTTCGCGAGCTATTGTAAGGTATTTTCCTATTTCGCCGTTTAAAGAAATGGTTTGATCCCAAACCGTAGGAACTTGCGCAATAAATTGGGCACATTCGTTTTCGCGCAAATAGTTCGACGGATTGTCGCAAAGCATATTGAGCGGCGACTCAAAAATCACGTATTCGGCAAGCTGACGGCAACGTGTACCTTGACTCATTGCTTCTGAATTTATTGGACGATAATTACCTCTCGATCCATTACGCATTGCTCCTTGCGTGTAATCAACCGGTCCGGCAAGCATTCGGATAAAAGGAAATGTCACGTCGTATGTCACTTGGTCAACATCTTCCTTCGACCACTTCATTTGCTCCAATCCATGCACTCCTTCAAAATTAATCACATTCGGGAAAGTACGTTGCAAGCCTGTTGGTTTGTATGTTCCGTGAAAATCTAAAAGCAATTTGTAGCGCGATGCTATTTCTGCAGCGCGGTAATGGAAGTTAACCATCGGCTGATCGTCACGATCCATAAAATCGACTTTGAACCCTTTGATTCCCATCTCGGAATAATGCTTGCAAAGCCCTTCTATATCTTTATTGAAGGCGTAGTATCCAGCCCAAAGTATAAGACCAACATTCTTTTTATTAGCATAAGTAACCAATTCTTTCAAGTCAATTTCCGGAACAACTTGGAGTAAATCAGCTTTCATATTAACCGCCCAACCTTCGTCAAGTATTACATATTCGATTCCGTACTTCGACGCAAAATCAATATAATACTTATATGTTTCGTTGTTTATTCCCGATTCAAAATCCACATCATACAAATTCCATGCATTCCACCAATCCCAAGCTACTTTTCCGGGTTTTATCCACGAGTAATCAACGTTTGGCGAAGCCGGAGAGGCTAATTTAAATATCATATCATTATCGGCGAGTTCGCTGTCTTTTTCCGAAACAACAATAGCTCTCCATGGGAAATTAACATTGCCTCCTTCGTATTTGGCAATGTAGTTTTCGCGAGACTGAACTTCGCCTTGCAGCATATTATGTCCGCCTTGTTTTATCTCTTTTGGATAAGGTGCAAATACGCCTTTCAAACTTTTTTCGCCGGCAGAATATAAATACATGCCCGGATAATCGATCAAATCGGCTTCAAGCAAACAAAGTTTTTTACCATTAACAGCTTCGACTAACAACGGAGAAAATGCCAAGCGTTTTTTATTCCATTGCGACAGATTTATATATTCGTAAGTATTTTCGAAGGAATTATAAAACTGATTTTCGAAGGAATTGCCTTCGTCTCGCACGTATGCCACGTATGTTTTTGCATCGGAAGGAAAATTGAAAACGGCTTCTTCGTCTTTAACGCTGAATGCCGAACGCTTTTTCACGATAAATCGATAAGCGATTCCATCATTGTAAGCTCTGAAAACAAGATTGAAATCTCCCTTAAATTGTAAGGTTAATTCGTTGTAATTATTCGCCACTAAACCGCGCTTATAAACAGAAGCTTCGATGTTTTCGCTGACTTTTTTGCTTGATGAACGTGCCAGTTTTGAATTCACGCCTAATATCGTTCCGTCGGATAATGTCATCGAAATCGGAGATTTTTCCAGCATTAAATCATTGGAGTGCATAATGTTGTACTCAATATTTTTTCCAAGTGAGATCTCCGTTTTCAGTTTTCCGTCAGGCGACGTCAAGGTAAATGGAGATCGCGCGCTGATTGACAATATGCAACAAGCATTGATTAGTGCAATTAAAATTAGGCGTGTTTTCATGTGGGTTTATTAATAATTGTTTTCAATGTTTTTTTAAGAGTTCTTTTTATAGAACTGTTATGATTCTTTCCTTTTCTCTCTTTTTTGTAGTTGAGAAACTATGCATTATATGTTTTAGGTTTAAAACATATAATAGAGTGAGGCTCGATTCTATGTTTTTGCCCTAATTTATATAATGTAGAAGGCTTGGATTCTATGTTTTAGGTCTAATTCATATAATGGAGTAAGCCATGATTCTATGTTTTAGCTCAAATTTATATAATGTAGAAGACTTAGATTATATGTTTTACATGTATTTCATATAATCTAAGTCTTATGTTCGATCTTTTATACTCCCATTGAAGCACGTACCGCATTGATTTTTTTATCGGCAATAGCTTCGGCAGCATCAAAGTCGGCACGCGATTTCATATCGCCGCGTACTTCAATGTAGAATTTGATTTTAGGTTCTGTTCCCGAAGGACGCACCGAAATTTTTGTCCCATCCTGCGTGAAGAATTGAAGCACATTCGACGTTGTAGGCATATCTAAGTCTGTTTCTTTTCCAGCCACTATATCTTTTGTCTTCAAGCTTTCGTAATCTTTAATAACTACGACTTTCGAACCTGCGATTTCTTTCGGTGGATTTGTACGATAATCAACCATCATTTGAGCTATTTCTTCGGCGCCCGATTTGCCTTTACGTACAACGGAAATTCCTTTTTCTTTTCCGTAGCCATATTCTATGTATAAATCTTGCAGTAATTCGAAGAGCGTTTTACCATTGTCTTTAGCCCAAGCAGTCATTTCAGCCATCAGCGCACAGGACGAAACAGCATCTTTGTCGCGAGCAAAAGTTTCGGGCAGGAATCCGAAACTTTCTTCCCCGCCTCCAATGTAGATTTTTTTGCCTTCGTTTTCGCGCATTACAGCCGCAATCCATTTAAAGCCGGTGTAACTGTCGAACATTTCGATGTTGTTTTTATCGGCAATATCTTTAATAATTTCGGTTGTAACAATCGTTTTTACGATGTATTCTTTTCCGGTTATTTTGCCAAGTTCCTTCCAACGAGTAATCAGATAATACATAAACATCAAACAAGTTTGGTTGCCATTAATCAGCACCCATTCTCCTTTGTCGTTTTTTACGGCAATACCCAAGCGGTCGGCATCGGGATCGGAAGCCATAACGATATCAGCATCCACTTCCTTCGCTTTTTTAACAGCCAATTCCAGTGCAGCGGGTTCTTCCGGATTAGGCGAAACAACAGTCGGAAAATCGCCGCTTATCACGTTTTGTTCGGGTACGTCGATGATGTTTGTAAAGCCGTATTCGCGCAGCGTGCGAGGAATCAACTGTCCACCTGTTCCGTGGATGGGTGTGTAAACGATTTTTAAATCGCTGTGACGCTTAATAGCTTCGGGCGAAAGTGAAAGTGATTTTACTTTGTCGATGTATATTTTATCAATGTCTTCGCCAATGCTTTGTATCA
>DAIOHI010000110.1:0-7611 GCA_036744815.1 Paludibacteraceae bacterium | reverse complement strand
CTTTGATTGAAAAACTTATAGAATCCTTCGTGAGAAAATTGAAGGAAATATCAGTGTTAATATCTTCAAAACGAAACTTTCCGGGATTAAATGTTTCGATATTCCTTTGCTCGGAGGCTTTCGAGCTTGTTAGCGAAAAGGAAGAATTTTTCAACGACAATTTTGTGATGTCAATAACTACATGCGATTTTGGTTTTTCCTTCGGCTTGCTGAAAGCTTTTAGAATAAAATCAAAGTTGCTTACACCTGTCGAATCTATAGATAAATTCCCCTGAAAAGCATTCATCTCCGCTTTTCGGATCAAAATTTGTCCTTTTAGCAGATTCAATAAGCTGAAACGCAAATCTAAACGATCGACAAATAAAAGAGTATCACTTTGTAAATCTTCTACATATAAATGTTTTACGCATATTGTATTAAAAAATTTATAATAAACGCTGTCCACTTCAATGGTGGTGTTGAGCGTTTCCGATAAATTTTCCACCACATTCTGAGCAATGTAGTTTTGTACTCTGCTGTTTTGTAGCAGAATAATTATGCTTGCCATCAGAATTATAAATCCGGCAGCGATAATTCCCAATATTTTAAGCGTTTTTTTTATACCTTTGGCTTTTCTTTGTTACAAAAGTAGGCATTCTTTGTGATTCTATAAATTAGCTTTCGGGTTTTTTATATCAAATTGTATAAAACAAAGATATTTGCTAAATCGTTATATAATTTTGAACGAAAAAACAGACAAAATTCACTTCATGAAACCGATTACGATATTAGGAATTGAATCTTCTTGCGATGACACTTCAGCAGCCGTTATTCGCGATGGTGTTATGCTGTCGAATATTATTGCCAACCAAAATGTGCATGCGAAATACGGCGGTGTTGTCCCCGAATTGGCTTCGCGCGCTCATCAGCAAAATATTATTCCCGTAGTTCATGAAGCATTAAAGTCCGCGCAAATCGATAAATCGGATTTGGATGCCATCGCTTTTACCCGCGGACCGGGTTTGTTGGGATCGTTGTTGGTAGGAACTTCTTTTGCAAAAGGTTTTGCTCAGGCTTTGGATGTTCCGCTTGTTGATGTTAATCATTTGCAAGCACATGTTTTGGCACATTTTATCAGCGAAGGAAAGCCTGATGAACGAAAACCTGATTTCCCGTTTTTGTGTTTGCTTGTGTCGGGTGGAAATTCTCAGATTATACATGTTCGCTCGTACAGCGATATGGAAGTGATCGGACAAACCATTGATGATGCGGCGGGAGAGGCTTTCGATAAATGCGCCAAAGTGATGGGTTTGCCTTATCCAGGAGGTCCTCATGTCGACCGTTTAGCTAAGGAAGGTAATCCAGATGCTTTTCGTTTCAATAAACCGCAGATTGCAGGATATGATTATAGCTTTAGCGGATTGAAAACGTCGTTTTTATATTTGCTTCGCGATAAAACAAAGGAAAATCCTAATTTTGTTGAAGAAAACGTGAAAGATCTTTGCGCTTCTTTACAATCAACTATTATTGATGTGTTGATGGCAAAATTGAAGAAAGCCGCCGAAGAATTAAATATCAAACAAGTGGCTGTCGCCGGAGGAGTTTCTGCTAATTCGGCATTGCGTCAGGCTTTTCACGATTACGGACAAAAATATGGATGGGAAATTTATATTCCTCCTTTTGCATTTACGACCGACAATGCTGCTATGATCGCTATTACAGGATATTTTAAATACCTGCAAAACGAATTTTGTCCTTTGACCGAAGTGCCTTTCGCTCGAGTTTCGAATAATTTGTAACAGCCTCTGATTCAATAATCTTGAAAAATGAAAAAAATCAGATTACCCAAAGAATTAGCACCTTACGCAGGGATTATCTATTTTGTAGTAATTTTGCTGTTGTCTCATTTCTTTTGGAAAATCTTTGTTCAAGGCGATGAATCAGATTCGCTTGTATTATTTTTCGGATTGGATATTTCCGCTCCTTTTGTCTGGATGTCGAAGCATATAGCTTCTTTAACTGCAAGTATTCTCAACTTCTTTGGTCAGCAAGTGACTTTAGAGCCCGGCAATATCATTCGACACGAAGAAGGAAGTGGCGTACGCATCGTTTGGGCTTGTACCGGATTGAAACAAGCTTATATTTTCTTCTGCATTATTGCTTTTTATCGCGGACCTTGGCAGAAAAAACTTTGGTACATTCCGCTCGGCTTAGTCGTTGTATATCTCTTTAATCTTTTCCGTATCGTTTTTATTACCGGATATATAAAAAATAATCCCGAAGCCTTCGATTTTTTACACGAACACTTATTTAAATATATTTTTTACGCGGTAATTTTTTTAATGTGGGTTATTTGGGAAGAAAAAATCATCCTCAAAAAATCACGTAATACTTCAATAGATAATAAAATTTAATAGGGGAAATGTTGACTGTTTTGTGCATTCACCTCCATGTCAATATCATCGGATGATTGACTGTATTCCTTATCAAATGAGCTTACCTCTTCGTTGGATATGTAATATATCCAGCAGATAGTAGCTATAACGATTGCTGTTATAATTAAAGACTCGAGAATTTTGTAAACAATAGCTTTATTCATCTGTTAGTTTTTTTAATTAAAAAATATTTGTCTGATAGTTTTATATGGTCTATTTTTGTTTTAGTTTTTGATTTTGTATGAGTCGCTTTTCGGCTAATAGTATGCTTGATTCTCATTTTTGAGACAAACTGCTTATTTGGGTTTTACGTCTTTACAATATTGATGCCAAAAATTTTGAAACGTTTCGAAAACGAGATATTTATAGCCTTTTTAGTTGTGAAATTTTCGAAAAAAACGCAACTTGAAATATGAAATATTAATTATTAAAATTGTTTTTATTATGCTTCAAGTAGGAGATAAAGTCCCCGATAGATTAGGGGAAAATCAGGATGGAAAAGAAATTCGTTTGTCCGATTATGAAAACAAAAAGATTATTCTCTATTTTTATCCGAAAGATAATACTCCGGGTTGCACTGCCGAAGCTTGTAGTTTTCGCGATGATTACAGCCGCTTTCGAAAAAATGGATATGAAATTATTGGAGTAAGTGCCGATACTGCCGCATCGCATCAAAAATTTATTGAAAAACAAAACTTGCCTTTCGATCTGATTGTTGACTCGGACAAAAAACTGTCGGAACAATTCGGCACTTGGGGAGAGAAAATGCTTTATGGGAAAAAATACATGGGCATGTTTCGTACGACCTTTGTTATTGACGAAAGCGGAATCATTACCCGAAGAATAGATGCCAAAGAGATTAATACTAAAGAACACGCTAAACAAATCCTTCCATAGATAAGCCGATGAAACTGACATTTCGTAATGTAGAAGAAAAAGACTGGGAAACCATAAAAGAAATTTACGATTGGTATGCCGTGAATTCGATTGTTACTTTTCATACCGAACCTGTTTCCATCAACATATTGAGAGAATATGTATTTATTGATCATCCACGTTATCGCTCTTTTATGATATACGACGGCGATGAACTTGCCGGTTATACTTACTTCACTTTTTATAAAAAACGTCCGGCTTACGACCGCTCGGCAGAACTGGCAATTTATCTAAAACCGGATTATTGTGGAAAAGGAATTGGTTCTGAAATTATACCTTTTATGGAAGAAGAAGCCCGAAAAGCAGGACTAAAGAACATACTTGCAGTAGTTACAAAAGGAAATGATGCAAGTGTCGCATTGTTTGATAAATTCGGTTTCGAAAGATGCGCCTATTTTAAAAATATTGGTGAAAAATTAGGACAAATACTTGATGTAATCGGTTATCAGAAAGAACTTTGATTTCTCTGTTCCGCAATCCAATTTGAAGTAGTAGAAATGCGCAGAATGAGACTCGAACTTATATTTTTGAATCTCCTATCTTCACTTGATAGGAGATTCTTTATGATGTAAATATTTGTTTTTGCCGTGTTCGCTTTGCTAAAGCTCTTCGTCTTTTTTGTGTTTGTTGTATATGTTATAAAAATAACATATTGCAAGGAATACCATGAGCCACAATCCACTTGCCATGGCAAGTGGCTTACCGAGATCCTCATCTTCATCGTCTGGATCAATACCTATTAAATCATTATTGCCTGATTGCATTAATATTGGATTTGTCTGTGAATTATATGTTTTTGCTGCCATAAATCCATACTTCTCTGTTGTAAAATTATTTTTTCTACTTGAAATACTCAAATAATTTATATTACTGCTTATCGTAGATGCATCCGTCATGATGTCAGTTTGATTGTATCTGTTTGTAAACGAATTTATTTTTGTGTCTTCGCTACGGCTGTACTTTTTTGTTTGACGAAGTTTTGCAGAATGATTTAATATGTCAATCTCAGCATAAGTATCTTCTTTTAAATCATTTTTTACGTTTTTCTTATATACATGATTTTGTGTCTTTATTGAGGGTGCTTCTATTGGAATAAAGTTTCTTTCCATCCCATATGGATGTTTGTATTCAGTTTCGTCTTTGATAGAATATAAAATAATTATTCCACCTATGGAAATAATTGAAGTTAGTATTGTAAACAAGATTTTTATTTTCATCTTTTTTGTAGCTAATTATATTGAAAAAATTTTCTTTTGATATCTTATAAGCCAGTAGTAGCTTTTTTTGTATTAATTAATGATTATTTTTTGCTGTCTTTCGAAAGAGTTGCTTTTCATTTTAAGAATATACACCCCGCTTGATATAAAAGAAGGGAGAATACTGCTTTCACCTGAATTTATACTTACTACTAGTGCTTTTCGTCCCAAAGAATCAAATATGCTTACTTCTGCTTTATTCTCAGTCCTATTTTCTAATATGACATTGCCGTTTATATAGGATAGATTTATATTTTTTTCTTCGTCTGTACTTGTTGTTACGGATGGACGTGATGTAATCAGGAAGCGTTTTTCAGCGACATCAGATGAAGAACAGTAGAAATTATATTCCGTTCCGTCAGCTGATATGTCCGTAAGGATGTCTGTTTTCAAATCCAGTAAAAACAGCTGTTCGTCTGCATTTCGCCCTGAATGGCTGAAAATAAGTGTATAGTTTTCTGTGCTTTCTTCTGCCTGTACCGACAAATAAGTTCCGTTGATATTCGGTATTGTATTTACTTGATAATTTCCATCTTCCTCAGAAGCATAGATTAAGGCGAGATTTGAGTCGCTAGACATTTTGCGTCCATCGTAGCCGTTGTCAAAATCTCGTGTGGAGTTTTTATCTACAAAAAGCCACAGCATGTCCTTCTCGACTTCTCCGCTCGAAAGTTTTACAATAGTATATGTCTTTTCACCGGAAGTTTCGATGTTTTTTGAGCGCATAAGAGCGTTGTCCTTGCTTACACCTGAATATTTAAAAGTTAAATTGCTTGTTGCCTTATATCCATCTTGCACTTTAACTACGAATCCCTGTAAGGATGGTATAACGGAAGGAAGTCCTGCTATTCCCGCTTGAGCTTGAGGTACAGATAAATACTGTCCGGGAGCTATCCCCGAAGCAGAACCTATATTATGCCATTCTTCCGAACTGCCAGCGTTGAATAAGTAGATCGTATTATCCATTCCGAAAGCAAAATCTAAACCGACTTTTATATCTAACGGAGCGGTGTAAGGATTGCCTGTAACCATTTTTCCTTTATACGGATTGGCTGTTTCTGTATAAGTTACTGGCAATGTATGATCATTGTTTATCAGTTCCCCGGCAAAACGGCTGAAGCCAGTTGCGTTGGTTGATAGTTTTCTCGAAATTTCATAGCCTTTGAAAGGATAAAGTAAGTCTGAGTTTTTGAGTTGCGTCCAATATCTATTGTTTATATAAGTTTCGTTGTATTCGCGTAGCCACGACCCATAAAGATTTTCTGCTCGGTAAGATGCTACCGGCGAGGTAAAATATTGCCATTTGAAGTATTTAGACTTACTGTGTTGTTCTTCAGTTACGGCTTTAGAGTATAATTGTACTTGTGCTCGTTGTGTCTGTCCTTGAGGAAAAACAAAAGTTCCGTTGGGCGAAGCTTCGTTCGCTTGTATAATGAAGTTGTTTTCATCAAAACCTTGAAGTCCACCACTAACTTTTAGATAAGAGTTTGGAACAACTATCAATTTCCGTCCGGAAGTGTTCTCGAAAATAGAGTCCTGTGTACGTTCTGTAGCCGGATTAACATGCAAATCTCTTTGCGCTGATGAATGAAAATAGAGATTCTCATTCTGTTTAGGCAGTCTTTTAGGTAGCCAATTATTGGCAGTATCCCAGTCATTTGAATTTGAGCCCATCCAAAACAAGAGATTTTGCTGGTAAGCTCCCATATCTACATATTCATTATCTACCCAGCGAGGATTACCATCCAAATCCAAGGGAAAGTTAACCACATAATCCTTATTTGCCTTGTAAATTGCAGGACTTGTTGGTTGAAGGCGAAAATCTCCACCGCTATCAGCTTGATTGGACTGCGCATAAATTGCATTGACAAACTTTGGATCATCTCCATTGATGTTTTTGTTCGATTCTGAAGCTGGATATCCTTGTATCAGACTGTGGTGGGAGTCTAGTGTTAGATTGCTCGCCGTTAAGTTACCGTAAATGATCGAATTGTAAACACTGGTTGGTGCTCCAGTAGAAAGTTCGTTATGCACGGCAAAACCTTGGTTGCCTGCTATAGTCGAATTGATCATTTTAAAATGGATATTGTTATTCAAAGAGATAACTATTTCCCCGGTATTACCACTCACAAGGCTGTTGATAAGCTCGTAGTTTCCTTCGGGAGTACCTCCACCCAAAGCTTCGAAACAAATTAGAGCACTACTGTTTTTTACAAGATTGCCTGATATACGTCCTCTTATCAACTCCATTCCAGCATGAAAAGAATAAAGGGCTGATTCGGAACGCATGTTTCCGGATGTGATATTACTCGTCATGTTAAAATCACTAATTCTTAAGTTGATATAATATGAGTGTAGTATAGCGCCACGTGTAGCTCTGTTATTTGTAAAGTATATTTTATCATAAATTGCCCTACGAGTGTAATTGGCATCTACTGTACGGTTACTGATACCTCCACCAATCAGTGCAACATTATCTTTTATAATTACATTTATAAGTTTATAGGGAGATTTGAAGCTAACAATACCAGCTCCTTCCTGACGATAAAACCTTCCATAGGCTCCAGCTTCTTTTCCATCTGCTATTTCTAAATAGGTTTCGTTTATATTGCGGTCAGCGCTATAACCACCAGATATTGTAAATCCATTAATTTCCAATGTTTTTATTGCTGTTTTGTCGCTTGCCGTATTAATCATTACTACGTGGTAGCTATTGTCCGTTTTGTTAGTTTCGAGGTCACTGAGAATGTCATTATTATCTAGATCGCCACTCAGTATGGTTTCATATAGCTTAAAGTCGCGGAGCAGTGTGTCTTTTTGCGTGCCAATTAAGTTATCGGGATAAGCACCGTATATTTTTACAGCTTTGCGAAATTCGAAAGTCTTGTCTCTCAATGTAGTTGCTGGATTTCCTTTTATAACAGGAATCGTTTCGGGATGATAAATACCCTCAGCAACATAAATATTTTTTATTGAAAAAGCTGAATTGTTCGATACATTTAAAG
>DAIOHI010000109.1:5886-7641 GCA_036744815.1 Paludibacteraceae bacterium | reverse complement strand
AAACCGAGCTCATAGCTTATAGCCACAGGAGAGGACTCGTGCGGGAACAAGGTTTTTCAATTCGCTAATTTACATTTCTCTGAAGATGAATTTAAATCCATCTAACTCACTAAAAGGAATGATGTTTGTTCCATAATAGATTGCATTTTTATCAACTAAGAGCTTTTTACCCAAAACACGCAAGCTCGCAAAATCAATACCCTCTATTATCCAATCTTTCGCAATCACATACGTTTTTCCATTTTTTTCTATGGAGGAATAACCTGTCTTTCCCCCACCAAAAATCACTTGTTTGTCATCCGTTATGTAATCTGTTTCAAATCCGCTATCCGAAACAATTGTACGTAAATTAGGCACATCAAATGACTCCAAAATGGGAGTCAGCATATAAGCTCCTTCATTAAAATCATCTTCAACAAAGGACCCAAAATAAAATGTATTCCCTTTTACACAAAAATCTTCAGTCAATTCTCTTACGCCATTAAGGTTTCGTTTTTCTCGTTTTTCCTCTACATAAGGTTTATAGCTGTTTTTATCGTATTTTACTGTACTTCTGCGTATGCCATCAAAATCTATCGAATATATTGTTTCCCCATCTGTAAACATAGTATTGTATTGATTATATGACAATAGTTGCACAGTTTGCCAGTTGATACCCAGATCTGATTTATCGAAAAAAACCTTGCCTGCAAATATGATCATCCTTGCTTCGTTGTATTTTAATGTAGAATCGGGGAAGAAACCAATACAGTTTTTTGTTTCCGTGCCGTACATAGCTTCTTTCAGAATTAGTTTCTTCTCGGGGCATAGCATATAATTATCTATTATATAGCATTTACCATAATCAGCCGTTGCTATTTTATGCATTCGGATAAAATCCGGATTTTCATCCTCTTCATAGTCTATCGGTGTTTTTTCATTCATAATTTCTCGTCTTTCTATTTGTGCGGTTTTCTCATTTTTCTTTTTAAGAATTTCATGAGAAGGCAAGTAGTTTTGACCGTTTTGCTCCGTTATTTTCCAAACAAGTTGACTGCCTTCTTCATTTAGATATAATTTAGCTTTGCAACTACCTTCCCAAGTGCTTTTAATATTCAGATATATAGTGTCACCACGTAGTTGCCCAACAATACTCGGCGGCTCATCAGACATTACACAATCGATTTTTCGTCCGCCACGCATCACTGCGCAATGCCAAGCCATGATAGTATTTTCTTCTATTGAGGGGTAAAGAACCAAATGTAATACAATAAAGCACAAAAGTAACACTCAACTGACACGAAACCAAACAGAAAGCATGTAAGCGACCTAAAACGACAACGAAAAATATGAATGCTTATGAATGTAGAATGAAGGAAAATGACTGCGTAGGGTGCGAATGTGCGAAGAATGAATGATAAATGGCGTAGAATAGGCGCACGAAGCGCAAACACAAATATATGAACCAAATACGAAGGCTTGCTTAGGCAGGTATTCTTTGTTTTATAATACTACCAATAATGCCTAAAATGTTACCGATGTTCTTTGAATTGTTACCAGTACGGTAACAAAAATGTTACCAATAAGATGTTACTAAAGTAACAAGGTTAAAAAATACAAATGGCGAAACTTTAACATTTCGCCATTGTCGCGGATAACCAAAACCGCTTAAATACACCAATACAAATGTAAGTATTTTTATCTTACTCTGAAATACTCACATCAAGAATTTTTAAGTCCGTTGGAGTAATTTTCCATTTGACGGAAAACTTAAAT
>DAIOHI010000109.1:3654-5876 GCA_036744815.1 Paludibacteraceae bacterium | reverse complement strand
CTACTCCAAAAGAGTTTTTTGCATATCCTTTGCCATAATTAAATACCCAACCACTATCAGCTTCTACAATATTTATAAAATCTTTTTTGAAAGATGGAGAAACATCAAACTTAACAGTTCTTGGATGGCTGAATTTATTTTTAATGACTTCTTCAGTCGCTGCAAGTAAACTATATCCAATATCATCTGGATTATCCATATATGAACTTATCCATTCTTGCTTTTCTTCATATGTTTTTGCGCGCCATTCCTCCTCTGTTAATACCTTTGGTTCATTGTTATTGTTATTGTCATCGGATGAAGGAATAGCGATAACTAAAATTAAAACAGCCAAAGCAAGCCCGATGAAGATAAATAGTTTTTTATTTTTAATTTTCATTATAAAAAAACATTTCTGATTGTTTCAAAATAAAATTTTGTTTTAAGGATTTAGATTTTTCAAAACGCCCGACATTTCATCAACTCTATCTTCCAATAATTTTAAACGACTATAATATGTTTCGTTAATGTTTGGCATTTTCGCTGAGATATTCCATTCTGCATGCCATATTTGGATTATTTCATTAGATTGCAATATAAAATTAGGATAGTTGTTTTTGTCTATATTGTCACTCATGCAGACAATAAAACCTTTTTCAAAACGATTTTTGATGCGCTTCAAAAAGTTGCCTCCTTCATTCGATGTAACAACGTTATAAACATGTTCGTCGCGCATAGACATCCATTCGGAAGCATCAAGAAGGCGAAGAACTACCCAATTGCCGTCGAAAAGCGTTGGCGACATAGACTCCCCACGCACACGGCCACAACAATAAACACCTCCTCGCTTCAGCATTGATGACGGAAGCGATATATGTCCTATTATATCAACATTGTTCCCGTTGATAAATCCTGTCAATCCGGCTGCCATCGAAATGTCGATTATTGGAATATTGATTTCATTCTCTTGCGATACGATAATTTGATTTTCCATTTTTTTATTTGGCAACATTAAACCTTTACCAAACAAAAACCAATCGTAATTAATTTCGAGTTTATCAAGTACACTACAAATAAAATCAAATTTAGGGGACATACCATTCCTGTAATTACGAATATTTGCTTCACTTGTACCTACAAGATCTGCAAATTTAGTGTTTTTGCCATCAGCAAAATAATTCACTAATTCAGTAATTCTATCGGATATATCCGAGTAATCAGCCATAGTCGCAAAAAGTTTCGAGATAATTCGTAATTAATTTCGATTTTCCTTTTTTAATTCGAAATAAGTTTCGATATTTGTACCGCTGTGAATTTTCACAATCGAAGCAAAGGTAGAAACAAATTTTAAAATAACAATAAGCATGACAAAAACATTAAAAGTGGATTACGAACTACCAGCGGTGCTTCCATCAGGATGGAAAGGTTCTGTAGCTGTCGCGCTCGGAATACATCGTAATACGGTAACTAACGCACTTAACGCAGGTTCTGGCGAAACTTACGAACGCATAATACAGTGCGCAAAAATCAAATATGGTAAACCAATTCAAATCACATATAGATAACTATTAATATGAAAAACATCATTTATTGGCTTTTTGACAAGCTACTTTCGGAACCTATTAATAAAAGAATATGCCTTGTAGCACTTGCTCTGTATATTTCTTATTTCGCGATTAGAATTACAATCAGTTTATTATTCAATATTTAAAATTTATGGAAACAGCTAAAGAAATTAAAACCATTGACCAAATGTCAACAGAAGAATTGCAATCCTATTTGGCAGAACGCAAAAAGGAAGAACAGGAACTCAAACGTAAAGAACGCGACAATTACGAAAAAGAAAAAGAGCGACATACTTCGCGTATGGTTCGCAGAGCTCTCAAGTTGAATCAAATCATGACCGGATTTTACAATGATTGCACCGGAACGCTCGAAGAACTTCGCGAAAAGTTGAACGCCTATGGAGAAATAAAATCGAATTCAAAAGGCGGTTTTCATTTGAAAACAAAAGACGGTCAATATAAAATTGTGTACAAATTTTCAACGATTTGTGATTGGGACGAACGTTCAGTAAAAGCTGAAGATCTATTGAAAGATTTTTTGAGCGATGTAGTCAAAAAACGCGACAAAGAACTGTTTGAACTTATTATTGGTTTGCTCGAAAAAAACAAGGAAGGAAAGTTGGAATTTGCTCGAATGCAGGCACTTTATTCGAAAGAAAATTTGTTTACCGACCCGCG
>DAIOHI010000109.1:0-3644 GCA_036744815.1 Paludibacteraceae bacterium | reverse complement strand
CAGAAGCTATCCGCTTATTTAAAGAAAGCTTCAAACCTACTTCGAGCAAAATGCGCCTTGAGTTCTACAAACGCAACGAAACATCGGGAAAATGGGAACTGATTTCGCTTAACCTTTCAAGTTTCTAACTATGCCAAAGTACAAAGTTGTATTTAATGCCGTGATAGAAACGGAAATAAAATTGGCGAAAGAAGTAGAGCTTAGCTACGACGAAGTAGGAGAATTAATTAACTATATGATTGATTCCGACCCTGAAACAAAAACAATCAGCATCGACGAAGTGAAAGATGATTTGAACGAAGAACTTCACGATATGATGTTGTCACTGGTTCCGGACGAACTCAAAAAAAATTGCGTAAGCATGGCATTTACAGATATACAAGCAACCTTAATTGACAATTTTTAAATATTATGAAATGCGTAAAATGTCAAACCGATATTAAAATAGGACAAGGATATTATAATTATCCATCCGGTGCAATGTGTTCTACATGTGGAAGTAAAAGAGCTCCTATGGTCGAAAAAGCTTTAAACGCCGAATTAAATAAAATGGCAAATGAGATAAAAAAATACGGAAGAATTATTCCAATTGTCAGTAAAAAATAATCCTAAACGGTTCATGGCGGGGTTCGATTCCCCGCGTAGGAACAAACAAAAGAAAACAACATAGTTATGCAACAACTATATATTGACCCGACAGGACGGCTTTTGATACACAAACAGGCTTTGCTTTCAAAAGGCGTGTTAACAGAAGTTTCGTACCGAACGTTGAAAAGCCGGAAAAAGCTTGAAGACACGATTAACAATAACGGTCGTTGGGTATTTATCGACAGCCTTACGAGTGTAACCCGCGACAAAGTAGTGCGGATATTTTCAAGCCTGAAAAGCGAATACGCTCAATTGTTGAAGTCTCTTAGCATGGCAGGTGAAGATTGCGCACCGATGGCGGTTGAGTTTACCGCCGAAAGTTTGCAAATTAATGAGCCTTTTATCCGCTCGTCTATCGAAATGTACATGAATACACATTACACGCTTTATTCGTATGCTTATATGGATTTGGGGTTGCATTCCAAATCGGTAAAAGGTTACGCCAAACAATGTGCATTGTTACAATGGATGTTTGATTTTGTTAGTAAAATCCGCGGAAGCGAAGCTGATAAGAAACGTTGCGAAGTGCTTACGCGAAGTTTGCGAATGAATGTGCTAACAGCTTTATCCAATATCGAATTAGAGGTGAAAATTCCGCTTTCGGAAGCACGCTTCAATAAATGGTTCGATGATGTAATTAAGCAGCTTGACAACGGCAAAAAGCCGGAAGATATTATTCAGGTAAAACGCCTGAGCAATAACAACGCAGGGAAAATAACAGATGAACAGTTGAATGTGGCTCTTTATTGGCAAATAAACGGCAATAATATGAGTGTTCCGGCTATTTATGAGCGTTGGATGGTGTATGCACAAGAAAACGATTGGTGGAAAGATGTAGATGGCAATTTTAACCCGCCGACAGAAGCGCGATTATATCAGCTTCTTGCTCCATATAAAAACCCGAACAGGTTAGAAAAAACGGATGCTATCGACTACCGAGCGAATTGTATTCCTTCAATTAGCCGCGAATTGCCCGAAAAGAAAAACCATGTCTGGGTAATTGACGGAACCGCTCATAACGAAAATGTGGACTACAAAGGAAGCGTTCGACAACATGTGTACGCCATAAAAATAGCTGATGTGGCTACGCTTCGTCTGTTGGGTGTGGCGAATGTTATTGGTGTAAAAGAACCATTTTACGCAGTGAAAGAAGCCATTCTGATGGGAATACGCGAAAGCGGTTATAAACCTGCAATTATTCAGTGTGACCGCGGTCCGGCATGGAAGGAACTTGAAACGTGGTGTGAATCGAACGAAATCAAGCTTTACCCATCCATAACAGGTAATGCGCGTGCTAAAACTATCGAAAATTTATTTTATCAATTTGACAATGATATTACCCGCTATTTGAAAGGTTACAGCGGACAGAACCGCACAGCCTTAAGTGTGGGTTCTCATGCATCGGAAAAGCGCGAAACAACAGGGAAACGCAATGCCCGAAGCGCGTCTATCGTTATGGACTGGTTGCATAACGATGGTATGAAAACGTGGAATGAGCGTGTTATCAAAACATTGGAACGTAAACCATGCAACAAAACACCTTTCGAGATGTGGGATGAAAAAGAAAGTTATGTTCCGAAGCTCAGCTACTCGCAACTGTGTATGTTGTGTGGAACGTTACACGAACGAAAATTGACCATTAACGGATTAGATATTTCGCATAACACGAAGGATTACACTTATTATCCGGCTATCGAAACATCAGAACAACGCGAATATGCTGAAAAAATATTTACGTTCATTCCGATGGATGCCAACACTACAAACCGACTAAAAATATACATTTTAGAAGGTGGAGAACCTGCTCCTGTGTTTTCGCACGACAACAAATATCTTGGTATTTGGGGGCTGAAAACAAACACGGCTTTCATTGCCGAAACGAAAGAAGAAAAAGCCGTTTTAAACAATTTTACGGCATTGCAATATCGCATCGAGACAACAGCTAAAGATATCAACGAAGGCATAAAACAAGGCATTAGCAAGCATCCTAATCGCGAACGAATCGAAGAGCTTGGCAACGAAGCTTTGACAGGTAAGCGAAGACGTTACGAAGGCTTCGGCGAAGCTGCTAAGAAGTACGTCGGACGTTACGATAAATCGGAGCTGTTGACCGAAGAAATAGAAGCCAAAAAAGGCGAAGCAATTGCCGAAAAACGGTATAGAGAAATAGTCGATTATGACACAGGCGAAGTTCATAGAATTGAAATAAAATAACTTATCAACTAAAAATAAATACACCTATGGAAACAAAAAAAGTAACAATTAGTGAAAAACAAGTCAATTTAAGAGATCGTGTGCTTGCTTTGATGGAAAAAAAGAACTTGAACAATGCTGAAATTGCCCGCATTACCGGACGTTCGGAAGGTACTATTTCGGACTTTCTGAACAATAAAAAACCTTTTACCGACAAACTTCTAAACGTTATTTTCGACAGTTTGAAGGACTATATGGGCGAAGACGATTTGGTACAGACACGACAATATACCAAGATGTGGAACATTGCCAAAGCAGGTAAACAAATGAGCGATATGCGTTTGGTTGTGGGTAATACAGGTGTTGGAAAATCAGTGTTATTTCGGAAGTTCGCTGAAGAAAACGAATGTTGCTACTATGTGAAAATTGATCGCAAAGAAATGACTTGGAATAACTTTTTATCAACTGTAGCTAAAGAAATGAGCATTGAATTAAATAAGAAGCGTAAACGCTTTTCAACTTCCTATCTACTTGATAAAATTATTGCCAAAGTCGAAGAAAAAGCCGACAGCAATCCACAATTGATTATTGATGAAGCTGAGATAGGTAAAAATTCGTTATTCAAAGATTTTAAAACTCTACAAACTGCAACAGAAGGCTTATTGAGCATTGTTATTGTCGGTATCGCGGAACTGCCAAACCGTATAGGAAAAATGGCAGGCTTGGAATGTCGTTCGTATCAAATACCAACAGGCGGTTACGCTTATCGCTGGTATCCGGTTAAGGAAAACAGCAATGTATAT
>DAIOHI010000108.1:0-7694 GCA_036744815.1 Paludibacteraceae bacterium | reverse complement strand
TTAGGAGAAATAATATTTCCTGCTTTTAAATAATATACGCCCGGAGTATCAAAGGTAGAAAAATCGAATACGTAACTCGATGTAAACGAATAAAACGCTCCCTTGGATTCTGGAGAGTTGCTTTTAAAAACAATTTCGTCTGTCAACGCCTGATGCAAGCTAAAGGAATTTACATCAACCGATTCTTCTGATATAAACACAGCTCTTTTAACCGAATTCGGAAGATATCCCAATTGGTTAATACGAATCCATGCGTCAGCAGAAAAAGCCTCGGCAATAATTGAAAAATAGATCAAAACGAGTAAAAATATTTTTCTTATATTCATTTCTCATTAATTGTTTTTAAAAACATATCCCACTTTTATACTATAGCCCGCATGAACTCCGGCTTGATTTTTATTAAAAAATCTATCAATCTTTCCGATGTTTTGTATATCATTATTATAAGATCTTTGTTGTTGTGTAAATATATCTCCAAGAAACAGATGCTCGGACGAAAAACCAACTTTCAGAAAAGCACTTAGATGTTTTAGCTGATATTTATACTTCATCCCTAAGCGTAAAGAAAGCGGATAGACGTCTAAAAGCAAGCAACTTAGTCTTTCTCTAAATAACTTATTGAATTATAATTTTAACAATGTTCGATTTTTCATCCTCATACACTTTTAGCAAGTAAGCCCCTGATGTCAAATTAGTAGTTGGCAGAGTAATTTCACCATCACCATAAATTCCGTGTTGCTTGAATTCTAGCTGCTGTCCTTGCAAATTATATATTTCGGTGCGAATCGCCTGAGAATTATTTTCTTTCATCGCTATATGAAGATTATTTCCTTGCAGCACCGGATTAGGATAAACCGAAAAGCGATGGGAAGCTTGCGAAGAGATGCCA
The DNA here is from genome assembly GCA_036744815.1 of Paludibacteraceae bacterium. GTDB lineage: Bacteria > Bacteroidota > Bacteroidia > Bacteroidales > Paludibacteraceae > H1. The sequence goes on along the minus strand of DAIOHI010000108.1, from coordinate 6,805 downwards.
CTCTCCGAAGATTTATCGTAATATAATTTAATCTCTTTAAAAGCTAGAGAGTATGACTGACTTTCTGTTTGCGAGTTCAATAAGAAATGCAGATTATCAAAGTAAATAGGATATATCGCAATATCGTCTGTTTCAAAAAAGTCACTTAACGCAAAGGATATTTCGGTATCTCCGCCATTTGTCACAAAATTATTGAACTCTTTTGATACGCTTTTGGAACTATTGTTAGCTCGCAAATACAATAATGCTTTGTCTATTGAAATACCACCGGTATTAAAAACAATCTTAATACTGTCGGGTAACGAATACAATCGTTTATCATTCGTGATTTTTATATAAGGAGCACGTCCTGATTTATAGGTGAAATTAACAGCTAATCCTGTGGACCAAGCTGAAGGAATTCCTATTGCGGAAAGCGATGCGTTTAATTGAGACGAAGCCGATAAACTCCAATTTTCTGTTTTGGAAAAATCGTCGTGAACAAAAATTTCATTATCGGAAATCTCTACATACACCTTCAGATCATCATTTACATCTCCAACACTCCCTTCCAGGATTGTCATTCCATTTTTTAATCCTTTTAAAACACCCTCTTCAATTGAAGACACAGTATTATCCTCAACACTCCATGTCAACAAACTCGGAGGAATGCTTAGAATTTCACTTTCAGATGTGCTTTGCACCTCAATAGGATATTCGAATCGATTATCAATTAAAACAGAATCTAAGCGAAAAGCTATATTTCCGGAAACTATCTTGATCTGTTTAGATACTTTCGCTTCATTATATTCTACAGTCAAGGTTCCGGATGTTAAAGTTCCATTGGCTATGAAAGCTCCATCATCGGTTATTTCTCCCAATCCTTCAGTACAACTTAGAGTATAATTAGCAAGATCTTTATCCACTAAAACACCGTATTGATTATATCCCAGAATAGTCGGTTTATATATGGCAAGAGAAGGAAGTTCTCTTCTTAAATCGTTAAAATCAATCTGTTCAATTTCGTTATCATCCGGCGCATTATGAAATAAAAACCAGCCATTTGCAACAGCTCTCTCTCGTCCGTCAGCCGGATTGTTTACTATCAATCCATCCACCATCATCTGAGCAGATCCGCCACCATCCATCGAAGTGGCATTGTCAGCTCCAAATGCTTTTAATATATTACACATGGTTTCGGTAGAGGCACCCACGGATTTACCCATTTTATCAATCACAATTAAATATAGTGTTTTTCCATCCTGTGAAGAAGCAATACCTGTACGAGGATAAAGCTGTGTATTATACGTCTCATTATAATTTCTATTCGTAAGTATTCCGTCTTTCATTACCAAAGCATTCCCCGTTATCATTTGTTCAACACGAGGATATTGGTTATCAGTTAAGGTTTTGACAGACATGTTGACTGTTAAGAAATCTCCTTCCGATAAATTTTGAAGAAATGTTTGAGCAGCACCACTTCCCGATAACACAACCTCTCCTTCTAGTAAATTTGCACCTTTGTTTGAAACGACTCGAGTTACAATACATTCTACATCTTGATTTACACTCCAGCTTTCACCATCTTTCAATTTTATAAAAACTTCAATTCCATTATCGTCGCTTCTTGTTGGTTGGGATCCTAAAAAGCTATTAAATAATACTAACTCATTTTCACTATCTCTTTTTCGATTTATTTCCGAAATAGGATATTCACCAATATTCGAGATTTTAACTGTTCCTGCAAATTCGATATCATCAAGCCATAGTTTTTTACTTGCATCGAGCATCGCAAAACCGATCTCTCCATGTCCGCGATTCCAAGCATTTGGATCTGTTATCATTTCTCCATTAACAGCACTTCCACTGTGTGGAACTCCCAACAATTCTGTTGGTTGACCTTGCCCCGAAACAATCCAGAAGTTACCATTTACGCCTCCTAAGGTTGTGTGCAATTCACTATTCAAACGACTATAAGCAGAAGTCATTGCTTCTGTTCTACCAACTTGATTTTGAGCCTGAAATGTTTCTATTAAATTATAGGGATTTGTCAAATCAACCTCCAACAAATAAGCCGATAAGGGATAATCGGGCAAGGTAAATTTTGTATAAGAAACTCCCGGACCTATCATACGATATTCCAACGAATCAATCTGTTTATCCACTCCTCCTATATTAATAACCCCGGCATTGAGGAGAAAAGATTGAATGGCAGCAAAGGTGAAAAATATATATTTTTTGTACACGGCTGAATAGTTTTTATATGAAACAGAACATGGTCATGCGAGTTTCATCTGATGTTAAGAAATAATTTATTTATCCATGAATCATAATTAAAAGAAGAGAAAAGAAGCGTTTACATAAAACGGCAAGACGCTTCTTTTAATCCTTCACGTTACTATTGCACAATAAATTTGGCAGTATCAAAAAGATCATCCTCATAAACTTTTAACAAATACGATCCCGGCAGAAGTTTTTCAACAGGTAGCATTATCAGAGCCCCTTTATAATCTCCGTGTTGCTTGGAATCCATCAATTGTCCCGATAAATTATAAATTTCGGTTCGAACTTTTTGAGATTTATTTTCTTTCAACTGTATATAAAGCGTTTGTCCTCTCAATGGATTTGGATAAACTTGAAAACGTTCTGATTTAACAGTAGAAACACTACTTACAACAAGATCCTTATACACTAAAAGAATATCTTTTACAGCTAGAGTATAGGCTTTTCCTGCTGTCATTTCTGATGCGGAAATATAAAACTTCACATTGTCAAACCAGATCGGATAAACAGCTTTATCACTTAGATCAAACAATTCATCCAGAGGAATATCCAATGAGAAATCTTCGTTATTTTTGAACGATTTCAATGTAGAAGAAACGGATTGAGTTGCATTATTTGCACGAAGAGACACAATAACCTCTGTCATAGCAACATCACCCATATTCACAATTATCTTCATTGTGTCCGGCAAGCCATAAAAAGGATTTTTATTAGTCAATGTAACATAAGGAGAGCGTCCCGCTGCATGAACGAAATTCACTGCAGAGCCATGATCCCAATTATTTGGTAAGTTCTCAACATTTAAGGCGGCATTCAAAAAACTTGATGCTGACAACGACCATTTCTCGGATTGTAAACTATCACCAATAATAGTGGAAGCTTTCGGTATTTCTATTTTCACTTTTATCTCATCGGACACATCGTTAATTTCTCCTGTAACTTTCGTTGTTCCATTTTTTATTGCCTTTATTATTCCTTTTTCTATTTTACAAATATCCGTATTCTCAACCTCCCAATTTAATGCATCAGGTGATACTAATGAACTTCCTGCAGCTGTTGTTGCCAATACTTCTATCGGATAATCCGTTCGGCTATCAACAATAACTGAATCTAAACGTATCTTTATTTCTGATACGGGAAGGAAACTTACATTAATACTAGTAGTTACATTACCATTGTATGTTGCCGTTATTTTTCCCGGAGTATCTCCGGTTGCGATAAATTTATTTCCATCAATCCGCCCTAAGCTTTCTGGACAAGACAATACAACTCCTTGCACATCTGAATTTAACAACACTCCATATTGATTGTATCCATAAAACTGGGGAATAAACTCTCCGTATAAAGGAAGAGCAACCGATGCTTTGTAAGGTTTTATATTACTAATGTTATTATCATTTGGAGCAGTAGAAACTATAAATATACTATTGGAAACGGCTCTTTCGTTGCCATCGCTGGTTTTGTTCACGGGACCGCCATATTCGGCAATATACATAGAACTAGAGCCTCCTCCATCCATATTAAATGCCGTATAAGCACCTGCCGTTTTCATTATTTCAGCCAATTGTTTTGTAGTGGCTCCAACGGAAACACTGCGTCCATCGACAATACAGAAAATCAATGTATCTCTATTCAGACTGTAACCAAGTCCTGTTCGTGGATGAAGTTCATTCCAAATATCACCATTTTCTACAACCCCCTCTAACAACATAACTGCCCGAGGATCTCCTCCTGTCATTTGAGTAAAATACGACGACGCGTTCGAATTAACGGATAGGTTTAATCGAATATCTATTTCATCGTTTTCTGATAATTGATCTAAATTTGCAGCAGCGCTACCATGACCCGATAAGACAGCTTGTCCTTTAGGTATCGCCATGCGTCCAACTCCTTTTTCTATTTTTACAACTTTAGCTTTTAATGTCTTGTTTGTAGCCCAAGTATGACCATTTAACAACTCAACCAAAACCTCTGTTCCATGTTCATTTGTGCGGGTATATTTTCCATTATGTTGGTTATATAAAACCAGTTTGTTTTCGCCTCGAAGATGATTTACGGAATTAATCTTCCATGTTGATGATCCATACTGAACAGCTCCGTCGTAATCCATGACTCCAATTTCCGGAAAGTTTTGTTCATCAATGGCAAATATTTTTCTATTGTTAGGTATTTTGGCTATTTCACTATTAACCATACTTCCGGCAGTAGGATAGCCTATATAATCACCTGCTGTTTCATAAAAATCGCCGTTTGTTCCGGCAAAATAAAAAGCTCCTTCGATTGATTTACGCTTTGCAACCGAAGACACAGTTTCTCCACGATAAATAGAATCTTGTCCTAAAGCAGCACGTATTTCAATATTCGGATTTTTCAAATCTGTTTTCAGAAAAAAAACATCCAAACGCTTCCCGGTGGCTGTTAATCGCATAGAAACATATTGGGTACCGGGACCTACTTGATGATTTTCGAGGGTATCGACAGAGTAGATAGTTGCATCAATCTCCAAGGTTTGAGATTGAAGAACAAAAAAGGCGGATAATAAAATCGAAATAGAGATAAAAAGCTTCTTCATAATAATTATTTTTTTTGAATTGCTAAGAAGAGAAAAGAAGGAAGGATAAGAAAAAAGAAAGGTGGTGGAAATGCCACCACCTTTCTAAGATAAAGTCAATTTATTTTTTATTTGACTATTACTTTCTGAACAGCTTGTTGTCCGTCGTAAGTAATTGCTTTTACAAGGAATATACCATTAGATGTTACATCAATAGTAGAAACATTTTCGGCTTTAGCCACTAATTGTCCTGTTGTTGAGTAAACTGCTACTGACGAAACTTCTTGTGTCAAATTCAATGTTTTTCCTACAACACTAACCTTTACTGCATCATTGTTTTTCACGATTTTCACATCGCTTCCTTTTGTCACTTTAAACTCGTACAGACCATAACCATTCTCTCCAGTATAAAGGTAGAGATTAGCAATACCGTTTTCTTCATCTACTTCTACGGAAGGAACTGCAGTACGATAAGAATTTGAAGTAGCTCCCATACCATTAGCAGGGAAAGTCCACAGACATTCAATGTCTTTAAATTCTTTATTGGCATTAGCCCATTTAAACAATCGGAATGTTGAAGGAGGTGTTACAGCTGTGTTCGAAGCGGCAATCAAGAAGAAGTGCTCTCCGCCTACTTCAAACTCTATCAATCCATTATGTCCTTCATTCATACTCCATCCATTTTCAACCGTAGTGTTCGTTACCGTATCTTTCAATGCACCTGTATTTGCATAGAAACCATCTACCACATTTCCATCCATATCAATTAAAGTTGGGAATGTTGCGTTTCCATCCAAATAGAAATAATCTTCATCCAAAGGGAATATCTGAGGAGCTGTACCCGGATTAGTTAAACCTGTCAGATAAGTTCCTTCTGTTTCCGTGTCAAAGATGATTACCTCAGGGTCACTTGCTTGTCCGTTTGAAATAGTCCATTTATATGCTTCCATAACCGACGCGTTAGATACCATTATAATAGCCTCATCGTCCACATTACCGTACACTCCAAAAGCATCAAAACGAGCTGTAGCTTCAGCAAAGTCAGTATGACTATTTAAAACATCATGAAGAATTAATGTTCCTGCACCTGTTGCCAAATCTATTTTCCATACTTGGAAAACAGAAGCACCTGAAGTTGCAAGATTTGCAACTAAGATATTTCCTGCATTGTCTTTCTTAACATCATTAAGAGGATATCCTACTTGTGTTGCTCCTTCTGCTCCTTCGTATTTAAAGACATCTGATGCAAGTTTCACTGGAGCTAAGCGCTCTCCGCTTTGTCCATCTATTACGGTAAATTGCAAGTCATTTAAATCAGCTCTGTTTGCAAAATACATTTTACCATTATCTGCAACCATACCGCGAACATCACCTGCGGCTTTACCAATATAATTTGCAGAAAGATTATCCATATTAGTGGAAATTAACCATTTGTTTTCCAAACTATATTTTCCGTTCTCTCTAATCGGATAAGTAAAGGCATCTTTTCCTGCAGAAGGAGCTTTAGTTACATCACTTACATTTCCTAACAATAAAACTTCAGTATCATAAGCTACTAAGGCTTTAATATTTATTCTTGTATTTACAGGAAAGTCTGTTTGATTTAATACAATAGCAAGTTTAATTGTATTGTTCAAGTCATCAACCAATGTTGCGCTGCCATCACTTTCATAAGAAGTTAATTTTAATCCCTCCATATTGACCAATTCGAACATGTAAGGTTTTACATTCGTAGTTAATGTTGACAGAGTAATGGTCTGAGCACTTGGAAGCGTAGAGGCTTCTTTTGTCAAGAAAACAGCATCAATAACTTTTGCATAGTCTCCTACAAGAGCTGTTGTACCCGTAAAAGTAATAAGCTCTCCAACAGCTACAGATGGAGCCTCTGTAAATTCTACCAATAAGCCGGCACTAGCATCCTGAATATAGACAGTAGCAGCATCAATATAAGTAACAACACCTCCTGCTTTTACTGTTTCTCCTGCAGGTTTT
>DAIOHI010000107.1:0-7704 GCA_036744815.1 Paludibacteraceae bacterium | reverse complement strand
TAGCAAAATAGGTTTGCGCAGCCGATTTAATGCCTATAGCATCGTAGTTGAAATCGTATTGATTCAAATACATAGTAAGAATTTCCTCTTTCGAATACAAACGTTCCAACTTAACAGCAATAACCCACTCGTTGAGTTTTTGTATGATCCGGGTCACGATGTTGCCTGATGTTCCCGAATAAAGCTGTTTAGCCAACTGCTGAGTTATAGTACTTCCTCCTCCGGCTCGTCCTAATGCCGCAACCGCCCGAACCAGAGCTTTTCCATCAACACCGGAATGGCGATAAAAACGTACATCCTCAGTAGCAATCAAAGCATTCACTAAGCTTTCGGGCAAATCGGAATAATTCACTCCTACCCTATTTGCACCATAATAAAAACGTCCTAACACTTCCAAGTCGGAAGAATAAATTTCAGTAGCGTATTTATTTTTAGGATTTTGCAATTCGTCGATCGGAGGCAAATATCCAATCCATCCTAAGCTGATAGCAGCGAATATCAAAAAAACAATGAAGAGAACACCTGCGAATGAACGCCAAAAGATTTTCGAGAATCTTTTTCTATTCAAATTATCTTCAACTTTCTTAATTTGTTTTTTTGCACCTGTTTTTCCCATAACTTTTTATAAAAATAAAGTTACAAAAATAATATAATTTTCCTGATTTGGAAGGCTATACTTTCATTAGCGTCATGATAATATGGTCGGAAATAAGGATTCCCGCCGTTGTCAAACGAAAGTTGTCTTCTTCTTGATATATTTTTTCAGTCTTAATAAATCTTTTTATGTTTTCTAAACAATACAAAGCCAAGTCTTTGCCGAAATTCCGGCGGATATGCTGCATATTGATACCTTCTGTTCTCCGAAGCGAGACCATAATATAATCGTTGTAGCGGTCGAAAAGACTTAATTCTTCGCGTTCAAAAAAAGAAGAATTCTGTCCAAGAGCTTCAATATATTTAGGAATGGAGGCAACATTCCATTGCCTCGAAGCGCCATCGAAAGAATGTGCTGACGGACCTAAGCCGATATACGGGATTTGTTTCCAATATGAGGAATTATGTTTCGAACGAAAACCGGGACGCGCGAAATTTGAAATTTCATAAGCTTCAAATCCTTTCTCTTGCACTTTCTCAAGCAACATTTGGTACATTTCAATCATCACATCGTCGCTAACTACGCTGATTTTTCCGCTCTCGCGCTGCTTCCACAATCGCGTGCCTTCTTCATAAGTCAATCCGTAAGCCGAAATATGTTGTACATCCAGTTCAAAAGCTTTTTGCAGCTGCTCCTCCCATTGCGCAAGGCTTTGAGATGGAAGCCCGTAAATCAAATCGATACTGATATTCGAAAAGCCCATTTGCTGAGCTCTCCTTACTGCATCTATTGCTTGCTTCGAATCATGCCGACGATTGATTCGTTTCAAATCTTCATCATCAAAAGACTGTATTCCAAGACTTATTCGATTAAAAGGCAAACGCTGAATCTCGGTTAAATAATCTGCGGTAATATCATCAGGATTGGCTTCGAAGGTAATTTCAGCATCTTTATCAACTTCATATAATGTGTAAATTTTATCAAAAATTTGCTGAAACTGTACTGCATTTAACACGCTTGGCGTTCCTCCTCCAAAATAGATGGTCTGAATCTGTTTATCGGATAAATAATCTTTCCGCAAATACAATTCACGAAGAACAGCTTCAACATATTCTGAGATAAATTGCGTTGCAACTTCGGTATAGAAATCGCAATAAGTGCAACGTTGTTTGCAAAAAGGAACATGAATGTAGATACCAGACACTGTTTTAAATGTTCAGATAGTGGATATTTGAATAAATGCAAGGCAAAGATAATTTATTTCAACTTGCCAAATAATAAAAATAGATTAAGATTAGCATTGCTTTTCTTAAAAACAAAAAAGGCGCAAGTTGTATTGCGCCCAAAATATTTATTAAAAGAACAATCATCTGATTATACTTATGCTGCAAGTTCTGCTTCTTGGTTAAAAAAAGCAGAACATTACAACATCTACCAAATTTACCAACTAGGTTGGACGATCATTTATAAACAAAACAGTATGATACATTGACGACTACTCATCAATTTTTCCTTTTGAATATATTCTTTTGATTAAACAAATATAGAAAAAAGGTGTCTTTAAGCGCTCTTAAAGACACCCTTTGCAGAGTATTAAAATAAACAATCGATACTAAAGCACTAAAATGTAACGGTCATTTATATCTAATACCTAAAGAGATGAACAGTTTATAGGGAATAATTAATTGTGAACGACACATGAAATATGATTAATTGGGTTAGGCTTTATTATATAAGTTTGTGCTGGTTTTTCGATTTCACTTATACTCCTTGTTCATTTACAGTTAATTTTCCCTATTCACTGTCCATCTACTTATAGCTCGAATTCGCCATACATTACTCCATCCTTATTTGAGAATGCAATTGTGTATACACCTTTAGGAATATCGAATAATGGAATGTATACATAATATTGCGAACTAGAATTTACTATTTCACGATGTACTTCGTTTCCGAACTCATCGGTAATGCTTATTGTCATGTTACCTTGTAATCCGGAGAATAACACTTCAATACCCGAACCAACAAGTTTAGCTGTAATAGGACTGGTTGCTACAGCTACAGATGCAACTCTTGCTTTAGAAACAATGCGGGGAGTAATCGGTTTTATAAGATCTCCTCTTAAGATAATTTCTTCTTGAGATGATTGCGCTTTTACAGGAGCAATTGTTAGTATAAACAATGCACATACAAAAAGCGAAAAAAAGAATGGCGATAATGTTTGTTTTTTCATACAAAATAGAAGTTAATTTTTTGTTTTCAAATTTACGCATCTTTTTGGGAGATTGTAAATAGGTTCTAAGTACAAGTTAGAAAAATTAACTCATTTTGTTTTGTATCTATCTGTATATTAAACGTTTTTATTTTTCAATAGTTAGATCTTATAACTTATTACAATCATTATTTTTATAGTATTTGTACTTTAAAACAACAAAAAAACAAGTAAAAAGATATTCTATGAGAGTAAAATATCACCATAATCTGTATTTTCATTACCAATTTTTTTACGGATGCTGCTCCGTTTTGTCAACACAGTATTATAACCGAGGTCTAAAATAACGGCTATTTCTTTGGGATTAAGTTTAGCATAACTAAGTATAAACACACGATATTCTGTTTCGGTAAGTTGAGGACAACGTTGACGAATATCCGAAGAAACTCCTGGATTTACTTCTTCAAAAACTTCTAAAAGCGATTCCCATTCTTCATCGGTATTTTTCCCATATACAATTTCATTAAACTTTGACAAAAGCTTGTTTTGATGGTTTTCGTTCTTTACCGTATGATTAAGCATTGTTACTTTCTTTACCGTATCAAACTTCCATAGCATAAGTTGACGGATTTGTTCTTTCATTTTAAACTGATAATTATCATGGGTTTTTCTCATACTACTTGCCATGCTTCTCAGTGTTTCGATTTTTTCTTGTGCTTCAATTTGCTTGTTTCGTTGACGGATAGTATAAAGCATAAAAGTTAAGCCAACAGAAAAAACAGCAAAAATTAGAAGAAATATATACTTTTCGCTATTTCTAAGTTGTTCATTAAATATATTACGCTGCAATTCAAAATCATATTTCTGCTGTATTTTATATACAGACTCGTTATTCCGTTCTTTCATTATATCAAACAAAACATCGTTATAATTTTTTTGATATTCGAAAGCTAAATTGTAATTTTTATTTTCTTTTTCTTGATTAGCCAAAAAATTATATAAACTTGCTTTTAATGGACGATCCGTAACTTTATTTATTTCAGACTTCAATCGCTCCATATAATAATCAGCATAATCGTCATAACCCATAATCGTGTATAACTTAGCAAAATTCAGATAATAACGAGGCAGTTCTGTACTATCTGGGCAAGCTTCAAAAGAGCGTTTTAAATAGATTTCCGATGTAGAATATTCTTTCTTTTCACGAAAAGCTACACTTAAATTTTGTAAATTTAGATACTGCAAATTTAAACTGTTGATATCTTGAGACCGATTTAATGCTTTGTAAAAACAGATAAGAGCGCTATCTGGTTGATTAATTAATAAATACATATTTCCCATAGCACTTAAAGTCTGAATTTGTTTTTCGGGATATTGTAAAAATAGAGTTTCAGATAGTTGATAATTTTTTAAAGCTTCAATACACAAACCTTGTTCAGAAAAAAGATCTCCTATATTGCTATATACCAATCCTTGCAAGAAACGATCTGCGTTTTTTTCAGCATATCTTTCTGCTTCTTTATAATTATACATAGCTTTCTCAAAATTTGTCTGATCTCGATACACGCAACCACTATAAAAATAAGCTAAAATTGTTTGAGTAGGATATCTCTCGCTTCGTTGTTTGAAATAATCTCTTGCTTCGAATATAAGTGTATCTTCGCTTATATCTTGATAAGTTTTATATTTTGCCCGAACTTTCTCTACAAGATAACCCATGTATTTTTTGTGGCTTAAACTTTTTTCGGGATAAAAAATAGAATCTATCAATATAAGCGCACTGTCAGGATTACTTTCCATACATGCTCTCGCCTGCTCTAGAAGCTCAGCAGCTTCGGGTTGCGGATTGCAAGCTGTAAAAAGCCAGGCAATAAAGATAAAAAAAATTATGCGGATGATAATATTTGGCATAAGCATTAATTGTATTAAATATTTAATAGTTAATGCTTAAGCGGCTAACAAGATATAGAATTCAATGATTAAATTCTACATGCCAGAAATAATTGTTGTTACGATTATTTTAATTTGAAACGATAGAACGAAGTCTATTGTTCTTCCTTTTCTATATTATTTTTGCTATATAAGACCCAAGCGTCCTCAAATCGATTATCGCTTTGTCTTAATTGCTTCATATATTCTATAGCATCTTGTTCGTTGGGGAAGGAATGAATTACAACGTGGTAATTTTTTACCGGATTTATAATATGGGCTTGTGCAAATTGCTCTGTTCTAAGTTGATTACAAAATGCTTCAGCAGCCATCAAATTAGTTGTTCCGGCAACAACAACATGAAAATCAAGTTTTTCCGTTTTGGGCAATTCCTCTTCTGCAATCACTTCTTCTTGGTCGATACTATCAAACAAAAAATCACGAGGCATTTGAAGTAATTGTGCATAATCTACTTGTTGTATTTTTGGCGTATAAGGTGTGAAAAGAAATAAACCGATAAACAAAGCGATAACAGCAGCATAATATTGAAATTGATTTTTAGATGGAATACGGATCTCTTTTGAAACTTTTGCAGTCGTCGCCTTGTATTCCTGAAGATTTATATCTGAAAATCCAAAATTAGCCGGTAAAAAATCAATATTCAAATTTGGTTTGAAAGATATATAACCACTTTCCGTTAATTTCAATGTTCCTAAACTTCCAAACTGAAGCACATCGGATATTTTTAGTTTTGCACGAAGGAAATCAACATGTTTCTCAATATATTCCTGAGCGGAACGATAAGTAATTCCTTCGTTTTTCGAAATCTCCATTGCCAACAATCCGTCGTTGTGTTGCAACAAAGGATTGAATCCTACAACTTGTTTGGGTGCTTTAATTACGCTATCGCAAATGGATGCAGATTGGTTTTGAAGAATAAAACCACCAAAATTAGGCACAATAACATAATCGTGCTTTATCAATAATAATTCAATATAATCCGAAAACCTTTTCACAACACAAAGATAGCAAGAATGGGGCTTTCACGATTTTCTTTTCACGAAAAGTTATTAACAAGTTATTACATCTGCAAAAATTATTATCTTTGTTTGTTAATACACAAAAACAATTGATTTATTTCAGAATAATTATGAAAAAAACTTTATTAATCACAGGAGGAGCGGGATTTATCGGTTCGCATGTAGTGCGTTTATTTGTAACAAAATATCCCGACTATCAAATTGTTAATCTGGATGTTTTAACTTATGCCGGTAATTTGGAAAATTTAAGCGATGTTGTCAACGCTCCAAATTACACTTTTGTAAAAGGAGATATTACCGACGAAAAGTTTATTCCTGAATTATTTGCAAAATATAAATTTGATGGAGTTGTACATCTGGCAGCCGAGTCGCACGTGGATCGCTCCATTACCGATCCGATGGCATTTATCCGTACGAATGTTTTTGGCACGGTTAATTTGCTGAATGCGGCAAAAGAAGCTTGGAAATCGAATATGGAAGGAAAATTATTTTATCATGTTTCGACCGACGAAGTTTACGGCGCATTGGAATTTGACGGAACATTTTTTACCGAAAACACAAAATACGATCCGCATTCGCCCTACTCGGCAAGCAAAGCTTCTTCCGATCATTTTGTGCGGGCTTATCACGACACATACGGATTGCCCGTAGTAATATCCAATTGCTCTAATAATTACGGAGCCAACCATTTTCCCGAAAAATTAATTCCTCTTTCGATCAATAATATAAAAAACAACAAGCCTATTCCAATTTACGGAAAAGGCGAAAATGTACGTGATTGGTTGTGGGTAAACGATCATGCTCGTGCTATTGATACCATTTTTCATAATGGAAAAATCGGCGACACTTATAATATCGGAGGAAATAACGAATGGACGAACATCGATTTGATTCGCCTGTTGTGCAAATTGATGGATAAAAAGCTGGGACGGAAAGAAGGCGAGTCGGAAAAATTGATCACGTTTGTAAAAGACCGTGCCGGACACGATTTGCGCTATGCTATCGATTCATCCAAACTTCAAAAAGAATTGGGTTGGAAACCATCGCTTCAATTTGAAGAAGGCTTGGAAAAAACCGTAGATTGGTATTTGGAAAACCAAAGCTGGCTGGACAATGTAATCAACGGAGCTTACAAAAATTATTATCAAAAGCAATACGAAGACAGATAATGTTTTAATTTAGATTTCAGATTGATGCAAAACATCAATCTGAAATCTAAATCTAAAATCCGTTTTTATGAAAATCGGACTGTATTTTGGCTCATTTAATCCCATTCATATCGGACATTCTAATTTAGCAGAATATCTGATTGACAATAAATTGGTGGACGAAGTATGGTTTGTTGTATCTCCTTGCAATCCTTTGAAAAAACGAGCGGAATTATTGGACGAAAACATCCGCTTGAAAATGGTAGAGTTGGCAATTGCTTCAAAATCACAACTTAAAGCTTCGAATGCAGAATTTCATTTGCCGATTCCTTCTTACACAATTGATAGTTTACATTATTTTACCAACACTTATCCGCAACACAATTTCTCCTTGCTCATTGGCAGCGACAACGCCTTGGTTTTCGATAAATGGAAAAATCATCCCGACATTTTAGATCATTATCCTGTTTGGGTTTATCCTCGCTTTGGTTACGATTTCGAAATTGTTGCTGATATTTATCCACAAATGCAATTGCTATCCACGCCTTTCTACGATGTTTCTTCAACCGAAATACGCGCGCTCATCGCTCAGAATAAAGATGCATCCAAATGGATTCATCCATCTGTTTATCAATATATTTTAGAGAATAAATTATATTTGTAGCATAATTCTGAGAAAACTTTAGTACGATTTAGAACGAAGCGAAACATGACAAAAACATCAAAAATACGGCAATATATCATCTGCATTGCCATGGTAATTGCCACATCGCTACTGTG
>DAIOHI010000106.1:0-7709 GCA_036744815.1 Paludibacteraceae bacterium | reverse complement strand
CCCTACACAACCGGTTTATTCCGGAAATTCAAATTTCAACGGTTATTTCGAGTACGATCATCTGGCGTCCAATCCGGCAAACTTAAACGGACACTTCAATCCTTTGGGTATTCTGGAACAAGGCAATTATCGAAAAAACACATCAAGCAGCGTAGGTAACATGCAAATTGATTATAAACTTCATTTCTTGCCCGATTTAAAAGCGAATTTGAATACAGGCTACGATATGGCGCGTTCGGCGGATAGTTATTTCATCAATGAAAATGCTTTTGAGCAACAAATTTCACAAGGTTTGATGTACGACAACGATCCTTCGAGAGAAACCTTCAATAAATTCATGGAGTTTTATTTGAATTATGTGAAAGAAATAAGCAGCGTCGAAAGCCGAATTGATGCTATGGCAGGATATTCTTACCATGATTTTAAATCGACATATTTCTATTATCCTACTTACAACGCTTTTGGCGATCTGAACGAAAGTTCTGTTCCAACTGTCGATTTCGACATTCCGCAAAACACGCTTATTTCCTATTATGCTCGTTTGAATTATTCTTTCAAAGACAGATATCACTTGACGGCTACCGTCCGCAGAGATGGATCATCGCGTTTTTCGAAAAACAATCGTTGGGGTACTTTCCCGTCTTTAGCTTTGGCTTGGAACATCAAGGATGAAAGTTTTCTTGAAAATGTAAGCGCATTATCTAATCTGAAATTAAGAGCCGGATACGGAGTTACCGGACAACAAGACGGTATCGGAAATTACGATTACATCCCGATGTACTACAAACAAGGTGCTGATATTCAATATCCGATAGGAGACAAATATTATTATCAATATACGCCTTCGGCAACCGACAGGAACAGAAAATGGGAACAAACCGCTACGTCGAATATCGGAATCGATTGGGCTGTTATCGATAATCGCATCAGTGGAAGTATCGACGCTTATTACAAAAAAACAACCGATTTGCTGAATACAGTAACCGTTCCGGTAGGAACCGACTTTACAACTTCCATCACAAAAAACATTGGCAGCATGGCAAACCGAGGCATTGAATTTGTAATTCAAGCTCAAGCAATAAAGTCGAAACGTTTTAATTGGGATATGTCTTTCAATTTCACTTATAATGAAAACGAAATACTCAGTTTATCTTTGGATAATAGTTCTGACGTTGGTTTATTCAGTGGCAGCTATCTTGTAAACACAATAGGACATAGCCGGAACACATTCTATCTCTATCATCAAGCTTACGACGAGAACGGAAAGCCGATAGAAGAAACGATGATTGACACAGACGATAACGGTATAATCAATGAAAAAGATCGTTATGTATCGAAAAGTTCCATTCCGAAAGTAATGATGGGCTACAGCACAAGTTTACAATACGACCGCTTTTCGTTGAATATGGCATTCCATTCTAATTTGGGACATTATATGTATTACAACAATAATAATAATTTGGTTGCGATTTATGGTTGGTTGGTTCCTCATAACTTGACTACAGATGCTTATAACACAGGATTCAAAAAATCAGGTAACCAATTGCAGCAATACAGCGATTATTATTTGCAAAACGCGTCTTTCCTCAAAATGGACAACATAAGTTTGAATTACGACTTTGGAAAAATATTCAGAAGTTTCAATAGCGACGCTAGACTGACGCTTACTGCTTCTGTACAAAATGTATTTACATTAACAAAATATACGGGTATCGATCCGGAAGCAAGTTGGAATTGGGGCATCGACTGGGGTGGCAATTATGCCGTGCCAAGAACATTCTCTTTAGGTTTAAATCTTAATTTCTAAAATAACATTATTTGAATATGAAAACACAATTGAAAAAACAGTATATATATATCTGCTGCGTTATTTTGGCATTGGGAACGCTATCTTCATGCCACGACGATTTGGACAGACTGCCCACTAACGGAATGAACGGAGATCAACTCTATAATTCGGTTGATGGTTATAAAAATGAAATGATAACTATTTACTCGCAAATTTCGAGCGGTTATTTTATACGCGAATTTTGGAATATGCAAGAAATTCCTACCGATGAGGCAATCATGACATGGGACGATCCTCAAGGAACCTTTTCCTTCAATAGCATTGAATGGAATGCTGACAACAGTGCTATTTATGAATTTTATTCGATGGTGATGTACAACATCACTTTGTGTAACAACTTCATTATCGAATCGTCGGATGCCAATTTAAATGAGCGTGGATTTTCAGAAGACGATAAACAAACGATTAAAACTTTCATCGCTGAAGTAAAATTTTTGAGAGCTTATTTTTATTGGACAATGTTAGATTTATTCGGAAATCCTCCTTTTGCAACCGTAGAAACACTTACAAAAGGAATTGCTCCGGAGCAAATCAAACAATCGGCTCTTTTCGATTATCTAGTTTCTGAATTGACTGATATTGACGAATCAGACGCTCTTCCAGACAGAAACGAATACGGACGTGTAAGCAAATCGGCTGTTTGGGCATTGTTTGCTCGTTTATATCTGAATGCGGAAACTTATAGCGGAACAAAACATTACACAGAGGCTATCAGCTATTCTAATAAAGTTATTAACGCAGGTTACAGTCTTGAGAAAAACTATAACTGGTTGATGTTGGGAGATAATCACTTAAATACAAACGAATTTATTTTCACAGCAAATTTCGATAACGAAAAAATGCTGGTATGGGGTGGAACAAGTTATTTGGCATTAGGACCAGCCAATGTTCCAAAATCGGTAAACGGCATGAGCGATTCGTGGACATCCTTACGAGTACGACCTTCCTTCGTATCCTTATTTCCTTCGGCAGATACGCTCACCGATAAGCGTGGTGCATTTTGGACTTCAACTCAAAGCTTGGAAATTGATAATATTGCTGATTACAATCAAGGATACTCAGTATTCAAATATCGAAATTTGGATCGTTCGGGAAATCCAATTCCTCAAAACAACATCTATAATAACATCAGCGACATTGACTTTCCTCTTTTTCGTTTGGGTGAAATTTACTTGATTTATGCCGAATCGGTTCTTCGTGGAGGAACAGGCGGAGACAATGCAACAGCACTCACTTATATCAACAAACTTAGAGGGCGAGCTTACGCCAACAATCCGGAAAGCACAAACGGAAATATCAGCTCAGGACAACTCACGCTTAATTTCATTTTAGATGAGCGCGCAAGAGAATTGTATTGGGAAGGACATCGCCGCACGGATTTAATTCGCTACGGAAAATTCACCTCTGCTGATTATTTATGGGAGTGGAAAGGCGGAGCTGCAACGGGTATGGCTGTTGGAGATAAATATAAATTGTATCCGATACCGGCTACCGATTTGGTTGCGAATTCTAATTTGGAACAAAATCCCGGTGGATATTAAATCTATAATTTGTGCATCATTCACATTTTAAAATTATTGACAAATGAAAACAATAAAAAAATATATATACCTTACATTGGCAGTACTATTCGCGGTATCCTGCGATAGCGATATCGAAAAAATAGTCGTTACAGGCTTTCAGGCAGCAGTTTTGACAGCTACAGCCGAAGACGTTGTCTTATCCGATGCCAATAGCGATCAATTGGTTTTTTCATTGGTTTGGGATTCGGGAGAACTTAAAACTTCTGATCCGGAAAAATACGGTTTGGCAAGTACCGCTTTGACAAATACACTTCAAATTTCTGTTCAAAGTGATTTCGCTAAGATATCTCCTTTTTCAGAGACATCAAATTCAGTCTCTTATACAGGAGAAAGTTTGAATGCTCTTGCTCTAAAATTAGGGTTTGTTCCAGGAGAGTCCTCCAAACTTTACGCTCGTATTAAATCGGAATTAGGTTCGGAAATTAAGTACAGCAATGTAGTCTCGGTTTCGGTAACTCCTTATGAAGCTTCGCAATCCGGAAACTATTTGTATATGGCTACCGACGATTTGTCCTCTTTCCCTTGGAAATTATATTCCCGCGCTGAAGACGGAAAATACGACGGATTTATGCAAGTCAGCCAATGGTTCAATTTCTATTTAACGAGCGAAGAAAGTGCTGAAGCAGAAACAATTTATGGTTCTTATCCTGAAGATGGAGGTCAATATAAATTACATTCGGGAGATGACAGATGGAAATGCTGGATATCAACCGAAGGTTACGTTTACCTGAATGCAGATATAAATGCGCTCACATGGAGCGAAACGGCTGTCAATTCGTTAACAGTGGTAGGAGATTTCAACAGTTGGAGCGATTCGGCAACTCCAATGACTTACGACGAAGCAAATAAAGTTTGGAAAGTTGAAATAACAACTGCGTCTGCCGAACAATGGGGAATAAAAATCCTCATCAATAACAGCTGGACTTTCTTCTTCGGAATTGGCGACGATGACGGTATCTGTAATTTATACACAGCGGATGCAAATGGTTTCCCATACACTGCTGTTGGGACTCACACACTTATATTGGATTTGAGCGATCCTCAAACATTCAAATACAGAGTGGAATAAAAAACAGGAACGGGGATAAAATAGATTAACGGAATTATTTCATAAACTTTCAAGGTATTAGTTTTCAACAGTACGTTAATCATTAAAACAAAGTGCTGATATCAGCACAAGACCAGTTTCTGTTCCAACAAGCCATTGAAAATCGGTATATCTTAAGATTTACGATCTTCTATTTATATCTGATTTTCAAGGCTTGTTTATCTTATAATCTTAAAAAGCAAAGATTGTTGCAATTGAAAAACAAATTTTACCGGTCATGATAAATTCAAAATTACTACTATTGCTTTCCTTTTTATTCTTTATTTCGGATGTCGTATTAAGTCAGCCGAATACAGATAAAAAAGTAAGTATCAACGAAGCAATTCCTGATAATATATATCCTCCGGAAGATTTCACGTTACCCGATTTTGATGATTGGACAAAAGGAAATTATAAAAAAAGAATTAAAGAATTTAAAGCAAATCCGCTCGAATACGGAGATATCGTTTTTCTTGGCAATAGTATTACGGAATTTGGAAAGGATTGGGGAAATAGGTTTAATTCTTCCATTATAAAAAACAGAGGAATAGCCGGAGATATGACTGCTGGCGTATTGGCTAGGCTGGACGAAATCTGCTATTTTAAAGCCAAAGCCGTATTTTTACTTATTGGCGTCAACGATGTTTACAAAAATAAAACTTCTGAATATATTGTCGAAAACATCATTGATATCGTAAACTACATACACACGAACTCTCCAGAAACACAAGTGTTTGTTCAGACAATTTTACCTATATATACAAAAAACACAACACTTATGACGGTAAATAATCTCCTGGATAATTATGCGTCTTCAAATAATTATACAGTAATAAATCTCTACGATATTTTTGCCAATGAAAATGATATTATCAAAGCTGAATATACAACTGATGGAACACATTTAACCGAAGCGGCTTATAATGCTTGGGTAGAATATGAAAAAATATTTATGAATTCAGTTTTATCCAATCTGCATACAATACAAAATCATGATTTGGAATTTTATCCAAATCCGGCAAATGAAACATTGACTATAAAAGGATTACAAAGCACAGATGATTATAAATACACGATATATTCAACGAATGGAAAACTAATGATAGAGAAGGAAAAATTGATTAACCATGAATTAGATGTTTCAATATTGCCTTCGGGTCAGTATATTCTTTTGTTGGAAAATAAAACGGATCTAAGACATATTGCAACACAATTTCAAAAATTATAATAGTTGAAAAACTATTCGTTTTTATATAAATCTAATCAATTTATTATTGTCTGTATCTTTCAAAATAACAATTAAAAAAATATACAAATGCTACACATGATAAAAAAAACAGTATTTCTTATCAGTTTTCTTTTCGGTTTCTTTTCAATATCCTGCAAAGAACAAGTTCAACCTTCGATAAAAGATAACAATTTCGCAAAAGGAGCCGATGTTAGTTGGATTACAGAAATGGAAGCCTCCGGACTTAAATTTTACAATTCGACAGGCACAGAAATGGAATGTATGAAATTGCTTAAAACTCTTGGAATGAACTCTATTCGATTACGAGTTTGGGTTGATCCTCAAAAAGGCTGGAATAGCAAAGAAGATGTATTGGTAAAAGCCATACGTGCCAAAAGTTTAGGAATGCGTGTAATGATCGATTTTCATTACAGCGATACTTGGGCTGATCCTAAAAATCAAATCAAACCCGCAGCATGGCGAGATTTAGGATTTGAAGAATTGAAAAGCGCTTTAAAAAATCATACAACAGAAGTTCTGAATCTATTAAAGAAAAATAATATTGAACCTGAATGGGTACAAGTTGGCAACGAAACAGCCGGAGGAATGCTTTGGGAAGACGGACGAAGTTCGAACATGAAGAATTATGCCGAATTGAATAATGCGGGATACGATGCCGTAAAATCGGTATTTCCAAACTGTAAAGTTATTGTTCATTTGGAAAACGGAGAAGATAATGGAAAATGTCGTTGGTTTTTTGATGCTTTGAAAAATAATGGAGGAAAATGGGATGTAATCGGCTTATCGCTTTATCCTATAGCCGATTGGAGAGAAGACGATGCCACATGGCAAACGATAAATACGAAATGCTTTGATAACATGAACGATTTGGCAAGCCGCTACAACTGCGAAGTGATGGTAAGCGAAGTTGGATTTCCTTGGGATCAGGCAGAAACTGCTTATGAAGCATTGAAAGATATTATTATAAAAACAGAGTCCGTCAATTCGGGCAAGGGAATCGGTGTATTCTATTGGGAACCGCAATCTTACAATAATTGGAATGGCTACAGTATGGGAGCCTTCGACCAATCGGGAAAACCGACAATGGCGCTCGATGCTTTTAAATAAAAAGAAAATCTTGATGTCTAAACTCATTAACTCGCATAACATTCTGAAATGAAAAGAATAATTTTCTTATTTTGCACCCTCTCCTATCTACTTTCCGCATCTTCGCAAGATGTAAGAAAAGAATATCTATTGGACGACAATTGGAAATTCACGAAAGGAGATCACTCAGAAGCTTTCAATATCAACTTCGACGACAGTAAGTGGGAATTGGTAAATGTTCCACACGATTGGGCGATATACGGTCCCTTCGATCGCAAACACGATTTGCAAACAGTAGCAATCACTCAAAATAGCGAAAGTATAGCGACCGAAAAAACAGGACGTACCGGAGGCTTACCTTACATGGGCGTGGGTTGGTACCGAAAGTTCTTCGATGTAGAATCCTTCGATTTAAATAAAAAACGAGTAACACTTCTCTTCGATGGTGCTATGAGCGAAGCCAATATTCATATAAATGGTAAAAAAGTTTACTTTTGGCCCTATGGATACAACTCGTTTTTTTGCGACATCAGTGACTTTTTGAATCCCGACGGAAAAAATAATCTGCTCGCTGTGCGCCTCGAAAACAAAGAGCAATCTTCCAGGTGGTATCCCGGTGCAGGACTTTATCGAAATGTGCATGTAATTGTTACGGAGAAAGTACATGTTCCGGTATGGGGAACAAACATTACAACTCCCTACGTTTCGGATGAATTTGCTTCAATCAATTTGAAAATGAACTTAGAAGGATTGGATCGCGGGCAAGGAGTGAAAATCAAAACGCGGATATTGAACAAAAACAACAAAGTACTTGCCGAAAGAGAAAGCTCAATTTCGCAAGCAGCAATAAATACC
>DAIOHI010000105.1:0-7710 GCA_036744815.1 Paludibacteraceae bacterium | reverse complement strand
GATGGAAAAATGTCCGTAGAAGAGCATTTAAGAAAACGTTTCCGTTTCCATGACACTACCACATCACTTATGGTAAACGATTGGGATTGGTTCAACAAAGGGCTTCGCACCGAAGATTATTTTTACAATACAGTTTTCCCAAAAGCGAAACGAGCCGGCTACGATATTATTCTGATTGACGACGGTTGGAATAACGCGACTACCGATGGCAAATGGATAACCGATGATAACTATACCCGCGATCCGATTGTATCGAACACGCCCGGTATTCCGGATATGAAAGCAATGGCTGATTCTATAAAAAAAATAGGTTTCAAACTCGGACTTTGGTATAGCAACAGCGGTGGCGGACACAATAAAGGAAGAGATTTGGCTGATCCAACCGTTCAAGAAAACAAGAAAGTAATGCTTCAAACGATGATTGATGAATATGCTTTGAAACATCAAGCTGTTGACTTAACACAATATTGGCAAAATCTGGATGAAACTTCTTATTCGCATCCGAGCGACAATGTGTATCGCAAAAATGTGATGACACGCAACATGATGAATGAAGTTGTAGAAGATAATCCCGATTACGAAATAAAAGTAACCAGTGAGTTGGATATTTTCCCCAATCCGGGCGACAGAATGACCGAACTTATACATTTGCCTAACAATGGATGGATGACAATTACCGGAACCAATAAACCAATTGATGGTATTGGAATTCATTTCGGACACTTGCCTATCAACGCTATTTATTTAGGAACAGGAGGCGACCCCACTGAAAAAGCTGACGAATTGTACGCTATAATGAGTGCACGTGATGTTAAAGCACATAATCTTCCTACCGATTGGAGTGAAGATGGTATCGAACTTTTTAGCAAAATGAATAAATGGAGATATAACAGTCGCGTTAAAGAACTGACAGATAATCTTGTGCGTCCGGTATTTCTTGGTCAAGGCTGGGATAATGCTGATGCTTCGCAATGGACAATGCAAATGGCTCCATATATTTGGATGTACACCAACGACGATAAAAGTTCAGCTTATGTTATTGCTACTGCCGGAGGACGGAGCTTGACTTTAGCTCCAACAGATTATCCTCTGCGTTGGCTCGACAACACAAAAACCTATCTTGTAGAGGATGTTACATTAGACGATACACATGTATTTACTTATGCTTTTAAAGGAAAACACACAGGAGCATATTTAAACTCAACGGGTATGTATATGAACTTACATGAAAACACTTCTCCCGCAAAAGCTTATTGGCTTCAGGAACTTAAAAATGTAGAAAAGCAAGTAATATTTGCCGATCAAGAAGTGCTTTCTTATACAGAAACCTTGCTTGGAAACAAGCTCATTATAAACGCAACGGGAAATCCCAATTCAACAGCTGCAATTGTTGTTTACGGAAAAACCGAAGATGATGCCATGACCTGCAATCTTACTTTCGACGCTCAAGGAAATGCTCAATTAGAAGTAACAAGCATTACAAATAATGACGTTCCTTATCCAGGCGATTCAGGAGAACCGATACGTCTCGAATTTGAAGATTTCCACACAACGCTCGAAAAATCGAATGCAAGCATCAATGTTCGTTCGGTAAACAATGGTAATCCCGACCCGGAAAACGGACAAAGCTCTTTAGCCGAAATGACAGCTATAGGAGATTATGTGATTTACAATATGAATATTCCTTTTGCCGGACAGTATAAACTTTCATTGAGCTACAAAAAATCGCAGTCAAACAGAGGTATTGCTCAATTCTATTATGTGGATGCGCAAAACAATGAAATTGCATTGGGAGGGGAACTAAATCAAGTTGCCAACGGAAGCGAAAACATGGAAACTGTTGATTTAGGCACAATAACAATTACGACGGCAGGCGCGGTTAAGATAAAAATGAAACTTGCCGGAGGCAGCGGTAAATGGATCAGCGCAAACTACATTGTGTTTGCAAGACAATAAAATAGACACATATCGTCCGGTTATCATTTTCAGAAAACCGGACGATAAATCTTCTTTGTTTTTAATTTATATTATTAATTTCAAATTTCTATTATTATGAAAAAAATGTATCTACAAAAAATTATCGCATTAGGACTCGGAGTATTACTCATCGGAGGAATTAATGCACAGTCGACAGACAAATACCGAATTTGGGCTAAAGATGCAAACGTATTGCATGATTATTATCATTGGGGTACAGGTATCGGCGTTGTGGAAAATGGATCTTCAAACTTTAGTATTCCTGCCCAGTTTTTAGAATCTGTTACTTCCGGAGTTAACAATGCCTTCAATAATTGTTTCTTAAAATTTGAAAATGTAGATTTCGGAACATTAACAGACTCTCTTACCTTCGTTCGGAACGTGCCAAGAGGTGCTACTGTTGAGTTTTGGATCGATAGGGAAGAAACTATTCGTTACGACGATTTTTTCAGAGAAGGCAGCCATAGCGACCAATCTGCACCTGGAGATGTAATTGAGTTATCCAAAGGAAAATTTTTAGGAGGTTATCAGCATTGGTATCATTATTCTTTCAATATGAGATGGGAGAAAATTAAGATAGCAATCAATCCAACAGGAGGAAAACATGATTTATATATTCTTTTTCGAACAGGAGGAAAATCCGGTCCCCGTCAGTATTTAGGTGGTTTGTATTATATGGATTTACATAGGACGTTAGCTGATGAAGTTACATCACTTACAACTTCTGAATCAAGTATTCAACTTCCTATTGGTAAACATATTCTTCAATATAGTTATGAGCCATCCACAGCTTCGACAGAAAATTTAGTATGGACAGTAGAAAATGAAAGTGAAACCGGAATTTTAACCGTTGACAACGGGACTGTTATTGCAATGAAACCTGGTACAGCCACGGTGAAATGCACTTCAAGCCGAACAACAGGAGATGTTTCTCTCACTTACGACATTACTGTTGTTGGAACTTCGGCTCTTACAAACTTACGGATAGAGGCCGAAGATGCCAATACTATTTATAACACATATAAATCAAATGCTGGTGGTTCGCAGTCCTTTGAAATAGCGGAATTTCAACCGAAAGGTGTTGGTAACGACGGCAATAGCGGACTTGTATTCGCATGGAACACCAACTTTGCCGTATATGAAAATGTAGATTTTGGAAGCTATACAGATTCTATTACATTTTATCATGCCGATATACGTGGCGCGGCTGTTGAGTTTTGGTTAGATAGACAAATTATTGATGAAAGACATCCAGCAAGAGTTACAGATCCGGCTAATGATTATAATAATGTAAGCGGAAAAGAACTTGCAGGAGGAGTGTTTTTAGGACGATACGATTTCTTACACGATGAAAACTTCCGTGGAAATGATAAGTGGGAAGAATTTAAACTATCAATCGCACCGGCTTCGGGAGTGCATGATTTGTATGTTGTTTTCTTGCGAGGAGGAAGAGAAAGCAATACAGGAAGTTATACTGACGCAAATACGATATACAACAAAACTGTTGGACATTACGATTGGTTTGAATTGAAGCGGAAAATTGCCAATATTTACCAAATCATTCCATCGGAAACTAACGTAACAATGAGCGTTGGCGAAGAAAAAGAAATCACATTAACCATTGTTCCTCAAATTGTTGCGAACTCTGACGTTACTTGGTCGGTTGTTGAAGGAAGTGATTATGTAAGCGTGGACGGAAATGGAAAAATTACTGCCAATGCAGTCGGATCCGCCAAAGTACGCGCAACAGCCAATGCAGACAACAATGTATATGCCGAAATAGATGTTAATGTGGACACCAGCACAGGAATTTCCGATACGGAGATAAAAATGCTGTACAGCAATCCGGTTACAAATATTTTAGCACTTCGCTCTAACGCGACTATCGAAAATATTATTATTGCCAACATATCGGGACGTGTGGTTTATCAACAAAGCAAGTTGAATAATGCTGAAATTAACCTTGATTGTTCTGCATGGAGTTCTGGCTTATATTTCGTACAAATAGAAACTGCTGAAGGAAGAAAGACTTTAAAAATAACAAAACAATAAACACTTTTTTATAATTGTAGTACAAAAGCTTATCTCGCAAAGATGAAAGTGAAACTACGCTTTTTCACATGCGTCTTTGCGAGTTTAAGATGTTTATAAAACAGTTTTCATAACAAGAACTGTAAAACTAAGAAAGGCATTTTCTATACTACTTAAAAACATTCTCATTCTCAATTTTTAGTTTTCTTACTTAATCAATTAAAGAAATGAAAAGAATATATTTGAAAAGCATTCTGATACTAAGCCTTTTCACCTTGCTTATAGGCAGCATCAATGCTCAATCGACTGACAAACACCGCATTTGGGCTAAAGACGCCGATGTATTGCACGATTACTACTATTGGAATGCGGCGAGCTCAATTCAAATTCAGCAATCCGGAACCAACTTTAACATCCCAGTTGAAAATGGCATAACACAAGGAGTGAATTATGCATGGAATAATTGTTTCTTAAAGTTTGAAGATGTTGACTTCGGAACAGTAAGCGACTCACTTACATTTGTTCGCAATGTGCCGAGAGGAGCCATAATTGAGTTTTGGATTGATAGGAAAGAAACAACTCGCTATGATAATTTTTTCAATGCAGGTAGTCACAGCGACGAATCTTCGCCTCGGAATGTAAAAGAACTATCAGAAGGAAAGTTTCTTGGAAGTTATCAGCATTGGTATGCCGAAGAGGGAAACTGGAATCGTTGGGAAACACACAAAATAAAAATAAACCCAATTGGAGGAAAACATGATTTATATGTATTGTTCCGTGTTGGAGGGAAATCAGGCACAACCAAAACTGTCGGAGGGTTGTATTATATAGATTTACATCGCAAGTTGAATACCGAAATAAACTCTCTTTCGTCAAGTGCAACAAACCTTCAAATTCCAATCGGATCCTACAATCTTCAATATACTTTTGAACCGGTTGCCGCATCTACTGAAAGTCTGGTTTGGACGGTTGAATCAGAAAGTTCATCCCAAGTTCTGACAGTTGACAAAGGCGTGGTTTTGGCTATGAAGCCCGGTACGGCAACTGTAAAATGTGTTTCGAGCAGAGTTGCCGGAGATGTTTCTTTGACTTACAACATTACAGTCACAGGTACTCCCAGCACAAGATCTTTACGAATAGAAGCCGAAGATGCCGACGCTATCTATAATACCTACCAAAACAGTACGGGACAAGCTTTTGCCATAGCCGACTTTCAATCAAAAGCTGTGGGAAATAATGGCAATCAAGGACTCGTATTTACATGGAATACCAACTTTGCAGTATATAAAAATATTGATTTTGGCACTTTTACTAATTTAATCAGATTTTATCATGCCGAAATAAGAGGAGGCGCTGTCGAATTTTGGGTAGATAGAAAGATTATTAACGAAAGTCATCCTAACAGAACTATAACCGGAGATTACAACAACCAAAGTCAAAAAGAGCTTGCCGGCGGCGTATTTTTAGGACGTTATGAGTTTTTAAAAGGAAATGATTTTCTTGGCAACGACAAATGGAAAGAATTTGAATGCCCTATCGTTCCCATTTCGGGTATGCACGATTTGTATGTAGTGTTTTCAAGAGGAGGAAAAGCTACTTACGATAGTACAACGGGGCATTACGATTGGTTCGAATTAACCAATGAAACGCCCAAAACGAAAGTAGCATGTGTAGGCAACAGCATTACTGAAAACAGCGCTTTGGCACAAGATCAAAAATATCCGTCAATACTGCAATCCTTGCTGGGCGATGACTACAACGTTGCAAATTATGGCATCGGTGGACGTACTTTGTTGAAAAAAGGGGATTATCCTTATTGGAATGAAGGTAAATATACCGAAGTTAAAAGCTGGAATCCGGACATCGTTGTAATAAAAATGGGAACCAACGATTCTAAACCACGCAACTGGCAGTATAAAAGCGAATTTGTAAGTGATTATGTTGAGTTTATCAATTCCTTTAAGAATTTACCAAGTAATCCTAGCATTTATATCTGCAAGCCCATACCGGCATATCCGAACACGATGAATATCGACGGAACGGTTATTCATGATGAGATTTTGCCTCTTATTGATCAAATTGCAGCACAAACAGGAGTCACAGTAATTGACCTTTACTCTCCGATGGAAGGCAAAAAGTCATATTTGTATGACGCCGTTCATCCTAATCTGCAAGGAACAAGCGTGATGGCTCATCATGTATGCAAAGCCATTAATCCTTTGCACGAAATTCCTTCGAATCTTTATTCGCAGGTAAATTCTTTTGACTGGACGGATTTGGCTGTCGCTATAACTTCTTCGAACACAACGATAAGCGATTTCTCTAACTTGACAGACAATGACCTTTCTACTAATTTTGAAGGAGGCGTCTTTGCTGCAAACTCATGGATCCAAGTAGAATTGCCTGAATTGCTGAAAGTCACAGGTTATGCTTTATCCTCAAGTTCAACTCCAGAAAATGCTCCTAAAAAATGGAAAATACAAGGATCAGTTAATGCTGCGGATTGGACGGATATTGATTCGCAAGATAACATTCAATTCCTTCATAATAAGGAAACAAACCTATTTGAATTAACGCTCCCGAGTAATAAAGAAACAATTCCTGCTTACAAATACATCAGAATAACTTTCTTGGAAAACAATGGAGGCAGCGATTTACAATTTTCGGAATGGCAAGTGTTTGGATTTCCTGCTCAATTAGTTACCAATATTACGGGTAACGGAGGCGTTATTACAGGACAATATGGTGGATATAACGAAAATGGATATGTTGAAACGGTAGATAAATTAATTGATAATAATATCTCAACAAAATACTGTGTTGTAGGACAAAGTGCAGGATGGATAGAATATATTTCTTCAACCAAAGTGAAATTAAGTGGATATTCACTCACACGCTGCGGAGCTCTTTACGAACGCGATCCGAAATCGTGGACACTTCAAGCTTACGATAACGACACGCATGCTTGGGTAACATTAGACACTCAGGTAGATCAAAACTTTATGGCTCAGTTTAACACAATGAAATATAAAGTAAATACCGACAAATCATATTTGAAGTTCCGTTTAAACATTACCAAAATTCAAGGAACATCAACATTCCAATTTGCTAAATGGCAATTATTTGGAGAAGAAACATCAGGTCCGATCAGCATAACAAAAGTTGCCTGTATCGGAAATAGCATTACTGCAAATGCACGCTTGGACAAAATAGATCCGGAAGACAGATATCCGTCTATTTTACAGCGTCTTTTAGGCGAGGACTATATTGTTGAGAATTTTGGAGTGGGCGGAGCAACCTTACTTAAAGGAAGTTCTTATCCCTATTGGAATCTGTCGGCTTACACAAATGCACTTAATTTCGTTCCAGACATTATCGTGATTAAACTGGGAACTAATGATTCGAATCCAAGTAATTGGGTAAAAAAAGCAAATTTCGTAAGCGATTATGTTGAATTTATCAACTCTTTTAAAGCGGTAAATCCAAACGTAAAAGTATTTACTTGCTATCCTATCACTTCATGGCACAGCACCATGCCCATCGTGGACAAAACAGTAACGGATGAAATTATACCATTTATTGATCAGATTGCATTGCAAACCGGCGCAACGGTAATCGACTTGCATACTCCGACAGAAGGCAAAGTATATCAAACTTATGATTATGTACATCCCGACGTAAGAGGTACTACTTTGATGGCAA
>DAIOHI010000104.1:0-7741 GCA_036744815.1 Paludibacteraceae bacterium | reverse complement strand
CTGACAATAAACTTGTGTCAAATTGTTTTGTGCGAGGATTCAGTAATTGAGATGTGGAAGCAATGGTATATTCACATACCTTTTTCCCGGTTAATAAATATGAAAGCGCATCGGGAATAAATAAAATAGATTCAGTATATTTTTTTGCCGAAGAAGATTCTTTTTGTGCGGCATAAAGCTGAAATAAACTGTTGAAATTCATAATTTGAATACCGGTTGCTTCATAAACATCTTTCTGAGATATTTTTGTGAAAAATTCTTCCGGAATATCATTTGTATAAGGATCTCGATACGAACGAGGTAATCCAAGGAAAGAACCATCTTCCGCCACATATACAAAATCAACTCCCCAAGTATCTATTCCGATTGAATTTATCTCTATGTTTTGCTGTTGAGCGGTGTAAAGTCCCTTTTTTAATTCTTCAAACAAAGTATATATATTCCAAAAATATTTACCATTTACTTGAAGTATTTTATTAGGGAAACGAGTTAGTTCTTTTAACTCTAATTTTCCGTTATTCAAACGAGCCAAAATAGAGCGTCCACTTGTTGCACCCAAGTCGAAAGCAAAAAAATTATATGTGTTTTTCATGCGTATCTAATTTTATGACAAAAATAAAGAGAGAAAACATCCTAAAATTAATGTATTTGACACTTTTACTTTAAAAATTGACACAGAAATTGAAACAAAAACATGCGCAGAAGGCAAAATACTTGTTTTTTATAATTAAAATGATTTTTTTTGCAGTAAATATATTTTAAGATGAAGAACACAATACAGCAAGAGGAAAATATCCATAGTCGCTATATCGTTACAAATGATTTGGATTTACTATGGGGACTGACAGTGAATACGGTTGGAAGACAATCAATAAAAAAAGGAGAAACATATCCTCCAACAAATCATCCAACACGCTATCTTTTTTCTACCATAAGAGGGCGCATTCTAAACGAATATCAATTGTTATACATCACACAAGGCTCAGGTATATTTTCATCGGCTTCACACAAAGAAATAAATGTTAACTCAGGAACGATGTTTTTACTTTTTCCAAATGAATGGCATAGCTATTGTCCGAACTCAGATACAGGTTGGGAGGAATACTGGATTGGGTTTAAAGGAGAGAATATAGATAACAGAATTAAAAACGGTTTTTTCAACAAAGAAAACCCCTTTTTTCATGTTGGTATTTTAGAGGAAATAGTACAACTATACAATCAAGGAATAATTGTAGCAAAAGAACAAAAAGCAGGATTCCAACAAATGTTGGCAGGTATTGTTAATCATTTATTAGGCATCGCTTATTCCGAAAATAAACATTTCAATTTTGAAGAACTTAAAGTAACAGACCAGATAAATAAAGCCAAAATCATTTTATATGAAAAGTTGCAGCAAGAAATAAAAATGGAAAAAGTTGCAGCGGAATTAAACATGAGTTATTCTTGGTTTCGACGACTTTTCAAAGAATATACAGGATTTGCTCCAGCACAATACATTCAAGAATTACGTATTCAACGCGCTAAAGAACTTCTAACCAATACAAACTTACGAACTAAAGAAATTGCATTTGAATGTGGTTTCGAAAATCCAGAATATTTTTTTACAGCCTTCAAAAATAAAACGGGATATACTCCTACCAAATATCGAGATTTTACACAAGGAAAAGTGTTTTAAAATAAAAAAATCGAAACACGATATCTTACCCTTACTTCCATTAAGAACAAGCAGTAAAACATTTTATATGAAAAACATTTCCTCATAATAATGTTGGAAATGTAAAAAATAGGTATATTTTTGCAAAAAGTATACATTTGTGTAACCGACATAGGTACTTATGAAAACGAAATCTGTCTATCTGTTTCGGAAGCTAGCTTTTATGCTGCTTCTGTCTTTTTCTGTATCATCTGTTGTAGGACAAGAAAGCATTGAGCAAGAAAAAAAAGAGGCTCAAGAGTGTATTGCTCTTATAGAAACTCGAGGTGACTATAAAGATAACTTGAGTCGTGTAGATATGAACATGCTGCCTGTTGGGCTAAAGAAAACTTTTGGAAATATGGAAGTTACTATTGCTGTCAACAACGCTGAATTCTACAAAGATCACGCCCTCCTCTCTGTTTTTGCAAAAGTAAAAATCCCCGATGCTAAAGATCGAATTTTCTTCTTTGGAGGAAAGGGAATTAAGTTTTCTTATGATGGTCAACTGATTGGCGATGCTCGAATCGCGTTGCTGGGAGACATCGACATTCCTATGGATGACGGCAACATTATTTTCCGTCTGAAAGGCGATTACGACAAAAAATCAGGAGTAATGGCAGATATTACCTATCTTGATTTAGATTGTGAAGGATTCAAATCCTTAGGATTAGCCGCCGAAGTAGAATTGAAAAACAGCATTTTCGAGAAAGTAGATGATGAAGGTAGAATTATTAAAAACGAAGCGGTAATAGGTAGATTTAAAACCGAAATTGAAAATTGGGATAAACTCATAGCCGCGATTACACTTCCTCCCTTTGCTATTAAAGGCTTAGACGGATTTATTTGGAACTTAGAAAATGTTGTTTTCGACTTTAGTGACATTCAAAATGATCCTTCTATTAACTTCCCTCAAGAATATGCAACTAATTATTTAATACCTGGCAATGAATCTTTATGGCGTGGAATATACGCAAAAGATATAAGCATAACACTTCCTCCACAGTTTTCGAAAAGTGACGGCAAGAGCACTAGCTTTTCAGCTCAAAACATGTTGATTGATAATCAAGGGGTAACCGGTAACTTCATTAGTCAACTATCCATTCTTTCCTTCGATGATGGCGATGCTAATGGCTGGTCTTTTTCTGTCGATGAGTTTCGATTAAGGCTGTTGGCTAACACGTTGAAAGAAGGCGGTTTTTCCGGTCAAATAGGACTTCCCGTATCAGATAGCACTCGCTTAGCTTACACCGCTATTATTTCCGAAAACAACGAATATTATCTTGAAGCTAAAACTATTGATAATTTAGATTTTAATATTTTTGGTAAAGCCAAAGCTCAAATCGACAAAGGTTCTTATGTCGCTTTTCATCTGGAAGACGGCAAGTTTAAACCGGAAGCTCTTTTACATGGACGCATGGGCGTAGAAGTTCAATTAGAAAAAGGAGGCAAATCCGTAGCTGAGTTAAAAGGTATAGAGTTTCAAAGCTTGCATTTACAAACAGAAGCTCCTCATTTTTCCGTAAAATATTTTGGATACAAAGGAGAAGTCGCATTAATAGGCTTCCCTATTTCTGTAAAAGACATCGCGTTAAAAGCCAACAACAATGATGTTTCTTTAGGATTCGATATAGACTTAACATTGATGGATGGAACATTTAAAGGAGGAACACGCTTAGATTTAGTTGCGGAAATAGATCAAGGAAAAAGTCAGAAATTTCGTTACAAAGAAACTAAAATCAGCAAAATACATATTGATGCCGAAATAGGTGAAGTCTTAAAATTACATGGAGCCTTAGATATATTAACCGATGACCCCACTTATGGCGATTGCTATATGGGTAATATAAACTTATTATTTGGAGAACAAATTTTAGGTGGATTAGAACTGGGAATGAAAGGTGCATTCGGATACAAAGACTATCGCTATTGGTACTTGGAAGGAATGGCGAATCTACCGGCATTAGGCATTCCTGTCGCTCCGGGATTGCTCATTACCGGATTTGGCGGTGGATTGACTTATAAGATGAAAGCAGGCAGCCCTTCACAAAACAGCATGATTTCCTACATACCTGATAATCATTATTCGCTTGGAATAAAAGCCGCTGCATATTTTGCTGTAGGCAATGAATCGGTTGGGAAAGGAGATGCTTGTTTCGAATTAGCATTCAACCAACACGGAGGACTTAACTTTGCCGGACTTTATGGGAATGTAGAATTTGCTCCGGAAATACCCGGTGTTGAAAACATACAAGATAAACTCGCCAACAAGTACAAAGACATTATCAAAATAGAGGAAAACTTTCTTGGCAGCAAAACCAAAGAAGCATTGGAAAAGACGAAGCAGAGCAATCCTTCAGAAGCCGGAAAATTATATTCCGACAAAAGCAAAATTGGAGATGGCACTTCGGGAATAGCAGCTTCGGTAGGCATCGAATGTAATTTTGCCGAATCATCCTTTGATGCAACATTCGAACTATATGCCAATATCGCTGGTGGATTGGTACGTGGAATAGGAGAAAGAAACAAAGCCGGATTTGGTATTATACATATCGACCCTAGCGACTGGTATATCCATATGGGAACCCCAAGTAATAGGATGGGTTTAAACATGGGAATAGGCTCATTCAGTGTGGAAGCCGGAGCCTATCTTATGGCTGGCACGCAAGTGGCGGAAGCTCCCGGTATTCCGGTAGAAGTTGCATCCATTCTAAAAGAAAGCACTGATGACTTAAATTATATGAAGGATCTAAACGCAATATCCACAGGAAAAGGATTTGCTTTCGGATCAAACTTAAGTGTTTCTACTGGCGACTTAAGCTTCCTTATTTTATATGCCAATTATAAAGCCGGACTTGGTTTCGACATAATGCTTAAAGATTACGGACAAGCACAATGCCAGGGCAGAGACGGAGAAATAGGAATCAATGGCTGGTATGCCAACGGGCAAGCCTATGCTTATATGCAAGGTGAATTAGGCGCTAAAGTAAATCTTTGGTTCGCTAAAGGTAAATTCCCCATACTAAAAGCTGATTTTGCCACATTAATGCAAGCGAAACTTCCAAATCCGAGTTGGATGAGAGCCCAAATAGCTGTTAATACAAAAGTGTTAGGCTGCATCAATGTAAACTGTAATTTTAAAATGACCATAGGCGACGAATGCAATATTGTTACTCCCGGATCAAGTCCTGTAGATATGGAAATGATTAGCGATTTATCGCCAATAAGCGGTTCGAATGACATTAGTGTCTTTGCCGTACCTCAAGCAACTTTTAGCACAGCAATGGAAAAAGCCTTCAATTTCTGCGAAGAAGATGGTACAGAAAAAACATATCGTATAAAGCTAAAAGAGTTTAAATTAAACGGTGGAACTAATGTCATAGGACGTTTAGAATGGAATAATCAAAAAAATGCCGCATCTTTTTATTCACACGAAGTTCTGCCTCCTCACAAAGACATTACTGCAACAGTAAGTGTTATTTTTGAAGAATATAAAAACGACAAATGGACTATCGTAAAAACAGGCGGACAAGAAGCTGTTGAAACCAAAACCGTATCCTTCAAAACAAGCGATGCGCCAAAATATATTCCGTTGGAAAATATTGTTTACTGCTACCCGGTTATAGATCAAAAACATTATTTGAAAGACGAAAGCCAAAAGGCTTATGTGCAATTGGACAGAGGACAATCCTATCTGTTTCCGGCAGGAATGAAACAATCCATTGCAATAACTGCTCTCGATGGACAAAACGACGAAATACCATTTATTTACAACAGCACTACTAAATGTTTGAACTTCAGCATGCCGCAACTGCAAAACAGTATGCCTTACAACATAAGCGTACAGTTAAAAAACACTACGATCGGAGCAATAGCCTCTGCTTCAACGGATTTAAATGCTCCATCGGCAATATTATTAGATGATGCAGAACAAGGAAACATCAACATTGAAAGCAATAAAGCTATTGCCGAAACTCGAATAGATGTCGGTATAAAAGTGCTTGAATACGACTTTGCTACAAGCAAACACAACACATTGAGTGAAAAGATAGAAAGCATCAAAAAAGTAACAGCCGAAGCCGAAGTGCTGTCATCCGATTTATTGATGTTCCGCTACAAAGTTGACAACATGGAAGCTTTTGATCTTTCGGAACTTATAGGCACAAG
Organism: Paludibacteraceae bacterium; assembly: GCA_036744815.1. Taxonomy (GTDB): domain Bacteria; phylum Bacteroidota; class Bacteroidia; order Bacteroidales; family Paludibacteraceae; genus H1. The sequence goes on along the minus strand of DAIOHI010000104.1, from coordinate 1,881 downwards.
ACATTCCAATAACAAAGCTCTAATTCTTCCAACGGCAACATTGACCGATTATTTTTATACGAATCGAATCCATCCTTTGATTTACGAGGACTATCCTATACGCGGCAATGTGCGTATAAGCAATAGAGATGTGAACATATTAGGTGTTCCTCCGGCAAAAGCTCTGCCTGTAAGCAGCAAATACTTAACCGATATTGAAGCCGGGAAATTCTCTTCCTATGAAGTGACGCATTCTTTCCCCTATCGTTACAATCTACCAAAAGAATACAAATGCGATTTTGTTGAATTACAAAGCAAGATAATAAATGCCGGTGGAAACGATAAATATTATCAGCATTTTGCAACAGGAACATTTCCATTTATTTCTGTAGGAAATTATCCTGCAACATTCCAATACATTATGCCTGATGGAACAAAGGGAAGTTCCGCTGAATTTAGTTTCTACAATTTTGTAGGGAAGTAATACTGTTTATTTGTGCAAGTCAATGATCAAAGCTAAACCTTGAAACCTGAAATACGGATTTTTGAAAACGAAACATGAAAACTATGAAAGTCAAAAATATATTACGCCTGTTTCTATTTCTTTTACTATGCTCTAACTTTTCACAAGGTATGGGACAAACCTATCCTGTACAAGTTAACGTATATGTAACACCACCTTACAGTAACTATCTGAGCGATTACTATACATCTTCCAACGAAAAACTGGTAGTAACCTTGCTCAACCGCGATATGCAAAAGCCCAATCTTGAAGTACGCTTGCGAGTAAAAATCACTTCGATGAACGGCTTAAACATTCAGAATAAGGAAACAGTGGTTTTCCCAAGCATAAGCCTCGATCCAGGCATTCCTTTAAGACTTTCACAAGAAGATATCGCTTTTTACCTACAAGCTCCGAACATTAACGCGTCGGGACTTCAGCAAGGATTACTGCCCGACGGACTAACTGAATTTACTTTTCAAGCTATAGAGCTTTATACCGGACAAGTAGTATCCGCTCCGGCTACAGGAAGAGTGTGGATTTCGACACAAAAGCCACCATTGCTTACATTACCCATCAATAATGAGAATATAGCTTTTACAGAACCGCTAAACATTCGTTTTCAGTGGACTCCTCAACATCAAAACTTATCGCAAGTAGAATATGAGTTTGATTTGCGCGAATTGCCCAATAACCTTACCTCGGCACAAACAGCCTATCTTTACGCGCCCTCTATTTATAGCGAACGCCTATCTTATACTACTTTACAATATCAAACAGCCTTGATGTATCCTCTCGATCCGGACAAACGCTATGCTTGGCGTGTGCGGGCAATAGCCAAAGACGGAGTGGATGAATTGAACCTTTTCAGCAATAATGGTTATAGTGAAATACAAGAATTTCGTTTCAGTCGTAATTGTCCGCCTCCTTTATTTTGTAACGCTTTGCTCGAAGGACGACGTTTGGATTTGCAATGGACGCCAGCAGAGAACAACACTGAATTTTCTGTTCAATTCCGAGCAAAACACGCTTCTTCATCCCTGTGGACGGAAATAAAAACTCAGGAAAACAACATTTCTATTTATGCTCTCAATCGTGGAGAAACTTATGAATATCGCGTAGGAGCAATATGTATTAGCGGAGAACCTGTTTTCGGGACAGTAGCCGAAATACAACTTCCGGCAGTGGACAGCGCACGTTTGGCACGTTGCGGCATATCTCCTGAGCTCCCTTTATCGAACACCGAGCCACTGCCCGAACTTAAAGTCGGCGATGTAGTTACCATTGGTGGCGATTTCCCGATGACTGTTACGCAAACAGCGGGAAGTGATGGTAGATTTACCGGAAAAGGATGGATTCCTATAGATTGGATATTCGAATCGAAATGGGCAGTAGAGTTC
>DAIOHI010000103.1:0-7749 GCA_036744815.1 Paludibacteraceae bacterium | reverse complement strand
CGTGATCAGGAACAACAATGACCGTAGTATTTCCATCTTTTTTTGCAAATTCAAGTGCTTCGGCTACAGCTTTATCGAAAGCCAAGTATTCGGTAATGCAACCAATCGCATCATTGCCGTGTGCCGACCAATCGACTTTGCTACCTTCGACCATAAGAAAAAAGCCATTCTTGTTTTTCGAAAGCTGATGAATGGCTTTTTTTGTCATTTCCGCCAAACTAGGAATCATTGTCGTATCGGCATCCAGATCGTAAGGAAGAGCCTCGTCATCAAACAACGCCCATAGTTTTTCTCCGTTGAAATCGCGAAAAGCTTTCAAGTCATTCTGAATATAAGTTGTCCCATTATTTTTGAAATATGCTTTCATATCGTCAGAAACGTAACGATTACCGCCTCCAAAAACCACATCCAAGTTATTGTATGCCATTTGCGGAGCGATGTATTTATAATTGCCACGATCGTAATAATGCGACGCGCAATCAGCCGGTGTGGCATGTGGAAATTCAACCGTAACAACTAATCCCGTTGCCTTTTTTTGTTCGTATTTCATCGCCTCCAAAATGGTCGCAAGCGGCTGATAGGAGAGAGCTGGATCAAGTTTTACCAAATCGTTTACCGGATCGACCAAAGGATAGATGGATACATTTCCGGCACGTTGTGGAATGCCGGTCATATAACAAGATGTGGTAGGAGCCGAATCGCCAATAGGAGCGTTGAGAGAGAAGGTTTTTACCGTGCCACAGATATAAGGATCGATAGCTAAATTGCTTTCACCTCCATTATAAATTTGATAATAACGCGCGGCAGATACAACACCGATAGAGGTTCCGTCGGGAATCATCAAAATAACATTTTTTGTAGGGCGTACATTCTCTTTTACCGTCTGAGCCGATAAAGAAAATAGAGCTAAAAGAAAAACAGGAATTAAAATAATCTTTTTCATTGATATAAAATTAAATTTCGCCAAAAGACGGTTCAAAAAGACGGTCGGAATATGCTTTATCCCTGTTCTTTTCAGACAGTTTCTTGGCGAATATGGAACATAATATACGATTCGTTTTTTAGTTTTGCCCTACTTATCCGCTAACTATTTAATGTTTCGCGCCGTACGGTATTTACCGTAAAATTCGGGATCCGATTCCTTGAAAAGTACCATAATTCTATCACATTTGTCGTAAAGAATCGAGTCCAATTCGGCAAAAAGTTGATTGAGACTTTTGCGTTTCTCTTTACGAGTAGCGATGGAATCGGATGGACTTGTAACAAGTTCTTCGAAAGTATCTATCGCCTGTAGAAACTCGCTGAGCTTAGCTTCGTCAAGTTTGTAAGCCTTCAGCGCATCGGCGTTTTTCAGCGAAAGTTCCTGTATCCGCCGAGCCTGCACAAGAGAAAGGTTATCCGTTACATTGTAGAACGAACGTGCGCTAATTGATGCAAGAGCCATCAATTCGTTGTCCGACGTGGAAAAACCGATAACATAAAGCGAATTCGAAAACTGCAAGGAAAGACTCACCATCCGATCTTCCGCTTCTCTTTTAGTGAGCGTTACCGCCGGAATAACGATCGATCCCCGGTTCTTTTCCGTTTCGCGGATGTCGCTTATCGTAGTTTTTAACTCGGTAACTGACTCTACCATTGGATTTATCCCTGCAAAAACGTCTTTGTAAGTTTCAAAAACATTCGATACCTGTTGCGCCATATTTAATTTGGCATTTTGTCTTTTCGTCATAGCTAAGATTATTTTAAAAAATTAAACAAACAGAAATTATTATAATACTTGTGATTTTTCGACCAAACAAATGTAGGGATTTATTTGTGCTAAAAGAAGAATTTAGTATTAAATTTTAATTACTGACTCACTTATCTGTTTCCTTTTTAATCATCTCTTCTAAATTCTTAAGATTTTCTTTTGCTATTTCATAATTGGGATCTATTTCAATAGCTCTTTTATAGCAAAATATTGCATCTTCGTTTTTTTCTAATTTTTCTAAAGTAGCTCCTTTATTATTCCATGCGGTTGCATTATTACTATCCAATTCAATTGCCTTATTAAAATATTTGATTGCGTCTTTATATTTTTTTAAAGTAGCTAAAGCAACTCCTTTATTAATCCATGCGCGTTCGTAATTAGGCTTAAATATCGTAGCATTATTCGCATAGAATAATGCATTGTTATTGTCATCCAATTCTCCATAACAAACACCTACGTTGGCGTATATGTAGGCTAAATTTTCAAAGTTAATTTTGGAAGAATGCTTTTCTAAAAGCTCGTTGAATTTATCAATTGCCGATTGGAAATATGCTTCTGCATTGTTCTGCTTTCTCTCATCCTTAAAATCTATTGCTGTAAAATACTCTATTAAAGCTTCTGCCCACGCTTTTTCGAAAGGGGTGGATTTTTCGTCACTTGCTATCGCTTTTGCTTTCTCCATATCCTTTGGTTTTCTTTCGTCTGTATCGGATAGCTGCTGTAGTTTTTCTTTTGTTGCGAGTCCTTCTTCTTCGTAACAATGGAGATTGTTGAGAATATCTTCAGCTTCGGTTTTTATTCTGTCTATTTCCTCCTTTTCTTTCCTTATTTTTCTGAAAATAACTATGGTAGAAATAAAGGGAATAATAACACCAAACACAGCAATCAGTATCCCTAAAACAACCGACCAGAAATTCAAAATGCTCTCTTTAAATTCAAGATTTTCCTTGCGTAAGTCGAAATCTTCTTTCAACTCGGCACGAAGTTCTTCGGCTTGTTTTGCAGCTAGTGATGCATTAATGGCACTGTCTCTTTTTTGCAGCCAAGGCATTAAGCGCGCTATCCATTTTATGCTGTAGAGAAATGTCTGCAAGGGGAGGAGAGGAGGACTTTTGCGGAAACAAGTCAGCGGATGTGAGCAAGGCTGCCAATAGACAAAACAGGAAAATTTGTTTCATAATACTGCTTTTTTGTTTGCGGAATTTGATTTGTGATTAATTCTCCTGCAAATATAACTAATTGTCGATAAAATGTTAAATAACTATTTTGTTCTTTCTTAATTTCTGCCAGCGCAAGTTTCTTAATCAGTATCGTACTCAACAATGTACCAAAGTGACACTTGATAAACAAAACGAAAACAGCAACTTGCGCTAGCAAGGGGAAAAGCAGGCATAAAAATTTAATCTTCCCGATACTCCAAAATATCGCAAGGTTGGCAATCCAAGGCTTTACAAATAGCTTCGAGAGTCGAAAAACGAATGGCTTTTGCTTTGTTGTTTTTTAGGATGGATAAATTGGCAAGGGTTATATCCACCCGTTCCGAAAGTTCAGACAAACTTATTTTTCGCTTTGCCATTATTACATCTAAGTTTACAATTATTGCCATAATTTCAAATAGTTAGTTCGTTTTCGTTTCTTAAACTTTCACCTTCTTTAAACACAAAACTTGCAATTAATGCCAATGTAATAAAGAAACCATATTGCAACATAGCTCCTAAATCAATATTTGTATAACTGTGAGCCACAAAGTAGTTATCTTGTGGCAATTGCATTTTTAAAGTTAGCCCAAAGTAACTATAATATAGAAAAACACAGAAAGAAGCCGTCAACCAAATGCCTATCTTTTTAAAGTACAGAGAATTTGCCCCGAAAAAAGTGGTATAATTTCTAACACTTTTCAAGAACTTTATCAAATAAAAAATAATAAATAGAGCTGGAATTAAATTCAAAAAAATTCTAAGAAACAATTGGATCTTAGATGTAAGAAGAAGATAAGGCAAGCGAAAATCTTTTTTTGTTGATGTTTCCCATTCTGCTTGTGTCTGTGGTGCTTTTTCGGCATCTATTTTATTAATAATCATAAATGATTTATCCGAAACCATTACCTTTTCGTACTTTTGGGGAGCTATACTCGAATGAATAAACACAAATACCAAACTTAACATAAGCGCAATGATTCCTACGAATAATAGTCGAAAAAATACTTCTGCAATTTTTAATACTCTTTTTGTTTTCATAATTTTATAGTTTATTGATTTACGGCACAAATATATTGATATTCGATAAATAAACAATGAAAATCAATAAATATTTTCAATTTTATATCTAAAAAAATAATTTATCCGTTGGCAATATCCTTTTTTTGCAAAGGGACAAAGGAAAAATAGCAGAAAAATAGAATTTAATCTAGCAAACAATACAAATTATCTTTTTACCTCCAAACCTTTCTCTCTTCACAACTCTGCAAGAAACATAAAATCAGCGTTACACAGAGCTTGTAAACCGCTTTTACATAGCTGCTTCCTGTTTTTATTTAGGTGCTGAGTGTTTTTACTATGATGGCGGGTGTTTTCAGTAGGATGCAGTGTGTTTTCGGTATCGCACATGCCGTTCTGTCATGCGTGTAAAGCGTTTTCGCTATCGTACAGGTTGTTTTGTCATGCGTGCAAGCTGTTTTTACAGAGTGGCTATCCGTTTTTACTCGGGTGCAAGCTGTTTTGAGTAACACACACAACGTTATCATATTGAAACAAGCTGTTATGAAAAGAACCCTACAATCCCAAACATCCCCTCCTTTGGAGGGGCTTGGGGAGGCTTATCCTTTTATTATGCGCTTAATGTCGTTCAGCTTGTTCAGCGCTTCTACAGGTGTGAGATTATTGACATCGAGGTTCTTAATCTCGTCGCGAATTTGCTCCAGCACGGGATCGTCCAGTTGGAAGAAGCTGAGCTGCAAGCCTTCGCGTTGCTGCGCGATATCGGCAACAGGCTTGGCAATGCCCGATTGGCGGTTGTCGGTTTCGAGCTGCGCCAGTATTTTTTCGGCGCGTTTAACGATGCTTTGAGGCATTCCCGCCATTTTCGCCACATGAATACCGAAGCTGTGTTCGCTTCCGCCGCGTTCCAACTTGCGGAGGAAAATAATTTTTTTGTTGATTTCCTTCACCGAAACATTGTAATTCTTGATGCGGTTGAAGGATTTCTCCATCTCGTTCAGTTCGTGGTAGTGGGTGGCAAAAAGCGTCTTCGCACGATGTGCCGCATGCTCGTGAATGTACTCCACAATAGCCCAAGCGATAGAAATTCCGTCGTAAGTGCTTGTTCCGCGTCCAAGCTCGTCGAAAAGCACCAAACTCCGGTTCGACAGGTTGTTCAAAATACTTGCCGCCTCGTTCATTTCCACCATAAAGGTCGATTCGCCCATCGAAATATTATCGCTGGCTCCCACACGAGTGAATATTTTGTCCACTAAGCCTATTTTCGCGCTCTCTGCCGGCACAAAACATCCGATCTGAGCCATCAGCGTTATCAATGCCGTTTGACGCAAAAGCGCCGATTTACCCGACATATTCGGACCGGTAATCATTATTACTTGTTGGCTTTCGCTGTCCAAATACACATCGTTGGCAATATAAGCTTCGCCCACAGGGAGCTGCTTTTCGATAACCGGATGGCGCCCTTGTTTAATATCAATCACGTCGCTATCATTCACCTCGGGACGAACGTATTTGTTTTCGGCGGAAGCCTTCGTAAAAGAAAGCAAACAATCCACCTGTGCGATGAGATTCGAATTCAATTGAATGGCAGAAATATAATCCGAAAGGCTAATCACCAAATCATTGAAAAGTCTCGTTTCTATCGACAAAATTTTCTCCTCAGCACCTAAGATTTTTTCTTCGTATTCCTTCAATTCCTGAGTGATATAGCGTTCGGCACTTACAAGAGTTTGTTTCCGAATCCATCCTTCGGGCACTTTATCTTTATGCGTATTGCGTACCTCAATATAATAGCCGAAGACGTTATTAAAACTGATTTTCAGGCTCGGTATTCCCGTAGTTTCGCTTTCGCGTTCTTGTATTCGTTGCAAATGCTTCTTACCTGAGTGCTGCAAATCGCGCAATTCGTCGAGTTCATCGCTTATTCCACTGCGAATTACGCCTCCTCTGTTTACCATTATCGGAGGATCGTTCTCTATTTCGTGATGGATTTTCTCCGAAATAAGCGCACAGGCATTCAACTGGTCGGCTATCTTTTTCAATGTCAGATTATCGCTCTCGGCACAAGCTTGTTTGATCGGTTCTATCGCTTTCAACGCTACTTTCAGCTGAACTACCTCCCGCGGATTAATGCGTCCGACAGCAACTTTCGAAATGATGCGTTCCAAATCACCGATAAGTGCGATGTTTTGCTCCAATAACTTTCTTAATTCAGGGTTTTTGAAAAAGTGCTCCACAACGCTCAAACGCTCCTCGATGGGATGCACATCTTTCAAGGGAAAAGCCACCCAGCGACGCATCAAACGCGCGCCCATCGGACTGATTGTCCGATCGATAATATCGACTAAAGTGCGTCCGCCCTCGTTCATCGAACCGTAAAGCTCCAAACTCCGAACCGTAAAGCGGTCGAGCCAAACGTAATGGTCTTCCTCAATGCGCGAAAGTTGAGTAATATGTCCCGTTTGCTGATGATGGGTAATATCCAGATAGTGGAGAATTGCTCCCGCCGCGACAATGGCATTGGGCAGATTATCAACACCAAAACCTTTCAGATTAATAGTTTCGAACTGTTTCACCAAACGTTCGCGTGCCGAGTCGGGCGTAAAAGCCCAATCGTCCAAGGCGTAAGTAAAGTGTTTTGTACCGAAAAGCGCTTCGAAATCCTTCCGTTTTGTCCGGTCGAAAAGCAGCTCTTTCGGGGCGAAACTGCTTAACAATTTATCTACATACTCGGGCGTTCCTTCTCCTACTAAAAATTCGCCGGTAGAGATATCCAAAAAGGAAGCTCCTACGCGATTTTTGTTAATATAAATGCTGGCTAAGAAATTGTTTTCCTTGAAATTGTAGGTCGTGTCGTTGTATGAAACTCCGGGAGTAACCAATTCGGTAACACCACGTTTCACAATCTTTTTCGTCAACTTTGGATCCTCTAACTGATCGCAGATAGCGACGCGAAGTCCTGCGCGCACCAATTTCGGCAGGTAAGTATCCAAGGCATGATGTGGAAATCCCGCCAATTCAACGGAGTTTGCCGCTCCATTCGCACGACGGGTCAAAGTAATTCCAAGAACCTCGGAAGCTAGAATGGCGTCTTTGGAAAAAGTTTCGTAAAAATCACCGCAACGAAACAACAATACCGCATCGGGATATTGCGATTTAATATCGTTATATTGTTTCATCAGTGGGGTTTCCGCTATCTCTTTTGCCATAAAAATACCTTCCGTTTTACGTTATCAATCTTCAAAATATTGCTTTTTGCTTTATTAAAACAATTTTGAAGCTAACAAAGTTACATGATTTTTTGCGAAAATGAAATTTGACGAAACAAAAAGACAAACGTAAACAAAGAAAATAAAAGCAGTAGGAGAGGAGGCTCTTTGGAAAAAGAATAAGGCAGCTCATTCTTTGAGTCTGCCTTATTCTTTTTGCGGTCGTACACTTTTTTCGACTTGGCGATCTTGATGTATCGTATCGGTTTTCCGTGCATTTTGATCTCTTCCTCACGACTCGCCTTGCGAGCCACTTTTATCTGATCAATTATCGACTTTTTTCTTTGTTTTTTTGCTTTTTTCATCTCATTTTTTAATTAATAAAAGGCGATTCGCCCTGAATACTCTCAACTAAATGAAGCACTTTTTCCACTTCTGCCGCATCGCCATATACTGCCAAAGAAATACCACCTTCCCGACCATTGATGCCGCCGACTGAAAAAGGAAACAATTCGACATTTGCAAAGGTTTTTATCGCTTCTATTTCTGTAAATATCTCAGCATCTTTGTGTAA
>DAIOHI010000102.1:6333-7773 GCA_036744815.1 Paludibacteraceae bacterium | reverse complement strand
AATATCCCACCGTAATACTGCAATAAGCTATCCGTATCAAATTTGTAGACAACCTCAAATTCATCATCTAAAAAAGAAGGGTAATCAACCCCATCGGCTTTGCAAGTTTCTTTGTGAAAGTTCATTGCTCCAATCATATCTTGTTTAGCAGCCTCAGCTGTATCTCCCATCCCTGAAAAAGGCTCATCAATACAATAAACACTATATGTTCCGTCCGTTGCTCTTTCTATTTTTGCTTCAATATGTTTCATGATTCGTATTTTTTTAGTGAGAGGGGCTATTTTAGCCCCATCTCCTTTTTGATTTTAATCTCTAACCCTTTACCTACTTCTTTGCTTCCATGAAAAGTTGCGGTGTATCGTTTACCTTCTTTTTCGTAAGTTATGTGACTTCCACTTTGCCTAACCACTTTCCAACCATTCTTTAGGATTAATTTGTTTAATTCACTTGATTTCATATTCTCTTTATTTGTTGTTTGACTTCACAAAGATAATAGAAATTTTTCTATTATCAAACAAAACAACAGAAATTTTTCTATTATTTTAAAAAAAATTCTATAAAAAAATCCCCTCGTTTCACAACGAAGGGAGATCACCTTAAAAAGAACCAAAAAACCTCATTTTAAATTTATGTATTCTGAATAATCAATCCTCGTGTAGGGATTGTCCACTGTAATTTCTTGCTGAATGGCTTTTGTACCATATTTGATAAACCAAAATTGCTTTGGAACTCTATGCACTATTTGATTTATTTTTATGGTTGTTCCAAGATGAAAATCAACAGAATCATTTTTATCTATGCAACCAATTACGCTAATATATTTATCGCTAAAACGAAAACATCGAATACTGTCTAATATGGCAATACTATCGCGGTAAACTACTCTTGTGCTGTCTTGTAGTTTTGCTTTTAAATCGACGTTTGTAGAAAGCAGGGTATTATTGATAGATTCAACGCGTTTCAATTTTATATTCAGATTATCTACCTGCTTTATTAAATCGGCTCTATGCGCTTCTACTTCATCCTTTTTTAAAGTCAAAACAGACACACTAATGGCGTTTAAGCTGTCTTTTGTTTTGTATCTGACAACATCGCTCATTAGAGCCGATTGATTGCTTTCAAGACGGCTGTTTTCGCTTTTCAGGCTCTTGATTTGAGATTGCTGTATTAAGCCGATAATTCCCGATGCTAGCAGGATAATTGCTAATGCTATGTATAGATATTTTTTCATAACCTGATATATTTCGTTTTTCCGTTTTCTTTCACAGCTTTCAAAACTTCATTTCTATTACCGGTTGTTTTGTAGCTAACATGTACCCATGCCGGTTGATTATCATCACCAAATTCCCAGATAAGTTGGTCGAAAACATAATTTTTACGAATAAGGTTAAACAATTTTGAATTGTCGTTTGAGTCTAAATCAGCAGCTTCTCCTTTCAC
>DAIOHI010000102.1:2697-6323 GCA_036744815.1 Paludibacteraceae bacterium | reverse complement strand
TTTATTTACTTCACTTGAACGATAACCACTACTTACGACAATCGGTTTGCCGAAAGCCTCTCGTAAGGGTTGAAGCACATTCAAAACCAATTCCGTCAATGCGTTTTTAACTTCTGCTGTGGGAACGTTTTTAATTCCTGTTTTCGTAGCACAAAGTTCTTCTAGTGTGAAATTTTTACTTAAGTTCATTTTTAGCCTCCATTTCTTTTTCTACTTTTTCTACAATATCGCTTATATCTGATCCGGCTAGTTCGCGAAACTTGAAAGCGATTAAATGATATACAATTCTTATCCATTTATTTTTAGGATATACCTTTACTAAGTTTCTTAATCCATTACGGAAATAAGCATACAGGGCTATCCATGTGAGAATTTGAACGGCGTAAATACTCGAATCTGGCTGTTTCATCAGGTCCATTATTCCTTTCAATAAATATGTAACGCACACTATGAGGAATAGCTCCATCAAAGAATCTTTAAACTTATTCCCCTGAAAGTTTTGAAGCAATTTAGGGGGTATGATTCGTACAATTTTTATCTTCACTTCGTCTGCTCGAAATCCGGCTAAGATATTAAATAAGAATGCCAGGACTAGTGCAATCATAAAGGTTATTGTATTATCAAAATAAGCTGCAACTGCTGTAAATGTCGCAATTAATGCTCCTTGCAGGAAGCTGAAAAAATGGTCATTGTTCATCTGTCTATTTATTTTAATCCGGTATTTCTTCTCTGATTTGATTTTTAATTTCCGCTATTTCTAAGGCTTTCGAGGCTGCTTCTTCCGTTTTCCCTTCAGCTAGATAAGTTGTGTATGCGTCGATAAGCTTTCGCGGAATTCGCGCTTCGTAAGCCAGTTCTCTTTTTTCTTCCGCGGTAAGTTCCGGAATAGCCAAGACAGGAGCTGCAATCAAAACTTTAGTCCAAATTTCTTGAATAGTTGCTCCTGGATTTTCATCCACGAAATCGCACTGCTCGGCAGAAAGCTTAACATATTTTTCTTCCTGCTCGGAGATATTCGACGTTAAAGGATAGCCAGCATTTAAAGGCAATGGCTCATCTCGTTTTACAACTCTGTATTTGTGTATATAGTAATATCTTTCCATTTTATATGTATTTTAAATTGCCACTTCTGCTGCATAGCTACCTGCACATGTCGGATTGCCTCTTACATAACCTCTTATATCGTAGATATGATATTCTCCTGTTGGAGTTGCATTCGGCACGAAACCTATTGCATCTCCTTTAGGAGGAAGTATGCCGGTGTATGGATTTATCATCGTAAGAGAATCAGCTAAATCGCTGTCACTACCTACATGTCTAACCCCAATAGCCGAATATTTTCCTGCCCAGCTATCATTGGCGACAAATAGATTTTCACTTCCTGATATTGTCTGATTTGGGCGGACGGATAAATCAGCCGATTCCAAAAGGAGAAGACACCTATTAAAGATTATAGTGCATGCGGTTGAAAGAGTATCGGTTCTTGTTATGCTATTTTTTATAGTGCATGCGTTCAGGGTTATCGTATAACTGCCCATGTTTTGAATCGGACAATCTATCAACGTGCTGTTAATATAAGTTAAGGTTGTCCCTTGAATTGGACATCTAACCGATGTGCAATAAGACCCCGTAGCACCTACTCCACAATCTTCTGTGTAATTTCTGCTGTATTCTCCGCCATTTCGTAGCGTCTGCGTAGAGGAGCATCGTATTAATCGACATAAAGTGGTTGTACAGCCCTGAATCATCACATAATTACAAGTTAAATCTTTTAAATCGCAGTTACTAAAAGAACAGTAGCGAAAGGATGTGTAACCCGTGCCTTTTATATTGTCAAAGTGGCAGTTTTCGAAATGACACTCCTTTGCCACCGCCCATCCTACATACTGTTCGGTGTTGGCTCTGCTAATGGTAAAGTCTTTAAATAGACAATCATTAATGGATGTTAGTACCACCCCGGCATAGCCCTCGATTAAACACGAATAGGGCTCTTTATTCTTTATTACCGTATGTCCATTTCCATATACAGCTACATTCGGATTTGTAATCACAAGTTGCGTTTCATAAACATTAGTGGTCGCTGTGGGTATTGACTTGGTCAACCAGATTTGATCTCCAATACCTACGAGGTCTTCTATTACATCAACAAAACGCACATCTCCTCCAACTACATTTGCTCGCGCAACAGCCCAACGGAAAGAACCAACTATATTTATATTGTCGGAATTATTGGTTACCCAAAATGTATTATCGCCATATAATCGAGGTCTGTGCATTAACTCTGTGTTTTAGCTGTTAATCGAATCTTTCCATTAATTACAATAGCATGGATTTCGGCAGATTTACTTGCCGTAAATGCGATATAGCCTGTATTATTGTACATATTAACTACTGGTTTAGCCCCTGACATCGTAGGAACTAAGAGATGAAACGCCTTTGCGTTGTTTTCAACAATAACCAAAGTTTCATAACCCTCTTCAGCATTTGTAAATGTAATCGCTCCGTCTGTAGTGGCTGTATTTGTATTAATATGGAGTTGTTTATCTTTCGACATGTCGATTTGTAAATCGTTTGAAGTCGACGAGGCGGTCGATGTTACGCCTATTCTGTCTAAGTAAGCCTTATTTGCTGCGTTTACAAAGTACTTGTTTTGCAAATTCAATTCACTTTCAAGAAGTATCTCTTTGAAAACAAGAGAAGCAATTATCCTTCCATCATAAAGGGAGTAGTGCAAACCTTTGCCCGTTCTAACTATGTCAAAATCATCCCATTTATACAGCCTTGTAACAAGGTAAAACACTCCCTGTCCCGGAATAGGCGAATTAGAATAGGAAATGATCTTGTAAATTCCGATCTCTTCTTTGTTTATTTGATTTGAAAGAAAAAGTATTTTTCCTGCTGTCCATTCAAGACTTACGCCCGGCAGTATTATTGTAAACAATTCATTAACGCCTACTGATATATCCATGTTATCACTAACAACAATATCTGCATAAACACTACCTCCTCCGCTTATTTTAGTCCAATCCTGCCAAGCAATAACAGAACCTCCGCTATCGCCTTCTCTAGTAAAAACCCAACCACTACCAAAAGCTACTTGAAGTACGGCTGAACTGTCATCAGTCTTGTAGTTTGACGATACACGGAAGTTGTTAGATGGTAGTTTACTATATCCTGGAATATAACATGCCCCATCGCCTATCTTGAATTTATCAAGGTCGGCTTCACTTGTTATTATAGCGATGGGCATTCCCATTACATCTCCCACATTTACATAGCTTAATTTATCTTCTTTAGACTGATCTCCAACAAGCAGTCTCAGAGTTCTCAAGCTCTCGATTGACATATTTGCTGGCTTTGTTAGCTCACTCCAAAATTTTATAGTTTCTTTTTTAGCCATAAGGTAGTCTTTTATTAATAGCCGTTATTACCGATTTTTGGGGGTAAATGGATTAATATCTTCACTAAGAATTGCGGACTTTTAAAAATTCGCCATCGCGATACCATTCTCCAATTGCCACATCCCCTCTAGCGGTTGCAATAAAATCACTCCTAATAGACACGTAAGGAATATGTTCGTCCTTGTTTATATACAAAATATCTTTTTTCCCGGATGGGTAAGTTGT
>DAIOHI010000102.1:0-2687 GCA_036744815.1 Paludibacteraceae bacterium | reverse complement strand
TGCTGTGTTCTGATAATACGATTGCATTAGAACCTATAAAAGCTGATGTTTTTACAGTATTATCTATCGAATTTGGTTCATATCCATAAACACGAATGCCGCCTGAATTGTATGTTGAATCGTAGTCTATAAGCACGAGCACTCTATCGTGCTCGTCTAATAATCTTATATTATTGGATGAAGCATCAATAATAATTTTCTTGCCGGATGATGAAGATGTAAAACTGCCAAGCGTAAATAATTTTCCTAATTTATCCCACTGTATATTTCCCTTTGCTAATTGCCCCGATCCATCCATTCGTAAAATAATTGCAGCCAAATTATTAATAGCATCTTCCAACGTACCCCCAGCCCAGAAAGCAACATCACCGCTATCTTCATGAATACCACTCATTCCGGCATGTTCTTGCCACTCATTTCCCACATTTGCGCCTAACCTCAGCAATGTTGTAAGAATTAATCCTTTGTCTATTACGGTGTCATTCTCCATTGCCGTGCGTAGGTAATTTAAAGCCTTAAATCCTTTACTTGTTTCGCTATATCGAATATCCGCAAGCTCTTTTGTTTCGCCTACATTTTTCTCTATTTTTGCTAACCGTGAATATTTAGATGTATCACCTATTAAATAGGTGCATATATATTTGTTGTAAAGGCTCTTTGTAAATCCGTAAATACGGCTTTTCTTATTACCGTTGAGAAATAGAGGACTGATTAAATTAACTTTTTGTCCTATCTCTAAGTTTATTTCCTCTTGATAGCAATAAGCCGGAGCATTTGGACACGTATATGTAGCGGTGTCCTCGGTTATTTCCTTTAGATATTCGGTTGCTTTTTCTAATAGCTCTATTTCGGCGGTGGGGATATATTGATCGCTTACGAGCGATATATCAAATCCATAAATAACATATTCATCTCCTACTCTAGGCTTTAAAAGCTCATTTGGAATTGTCATTTCCGAATTGCTGGTATCGTTTATTATTTCGAACTCTTTCGAACTTTCATTATATGCCAATTCGAAATCGCTTTCAAAAGTTATCATCAGGGTTTCACCCGGAAAAATATAATCCTTACTAAAATCAAGCCCCGAGTCTTTGAAAAAGTAGACAATAAAGGGGTTGTTTTCGTCTTTTGTCCGGTCAACACTTCTAATTTCAGTTATAGCACCTATTCTCCTAGGATATATATCATCAAATTTTACTATTTTTTCAAGCACTTCTATTTGAGTCATTGCCGGGGAAGCGTCAATATAATCGCCATTAGAAACAGGAAGTCTCAACCTTTTTTGCACAATAGCATCTACAGCTTCACCACTTTCTGTATTTCTATAGTTAGTGGGGATATTTCGGGTTGAGCCTAAAGCATACAAGCGAGTACAATAGTCTGAATCATTATCGTTGGATTTTTGAATATCGGAAAGCGAAACCTCTCTTTCTAAGTCTATAGTATCTCCGTGCTCATATTTAGAGACTAAATTCAACGTTTTATTTATGGCATTAACATACCATTCACAGGAAAATGTTTCGGAGATATCCGTAAGACCATCAAATACGGTTGACCCATCAAATGAAATTGTCTCGATCTCTGTGTTTAGTACTTCTCCTAATGTCCAAGTATTGTCAAGGAAATACCTTTTTATATTTTCTAATGCTATAGTCATAAAGTCGCGGGCTGACGAAGTTAGCGACCACTCTCCCTCTTTTAACCCTTGCATGGTATAGAATAATATAAAGTCTTGCAACTGCATATCTATCCCCTCAAATACTAATTCATAGTGGTATTCTTGCAAGCTTTTTTCTTCCGGTTGATATTTCTTCCTAATTATGAACTTTTCACCTTCATGCTCTAAATAATCACCTCTTACAAAATCAATATTTTCATTCAGATTAAATTGAATGGTAATACTATTTTGTTTCATCAATTCTTTTTGATGAACAAAATCTTCTGATACACCAAGACTCAATTTCCGTTCGCCGGATAAATCGTAAATAATTAAATCATCACCTATATTTATCATATTAAAAAGTTATTTTTTTACCGGTTTCCGAAATAATAAAAACATCATCGTCTGATACAAGTGCGACCTCATCAAAATATATTGTCGGCTCCGATAAAGGATCATTAAACCTGACTGTTAATTTTCCGAATTTATCATAGTAACCTAAACTCAAAAAACTTGACAATATTAAGCTTAACTCTATATTCAATTCCGGCAAGCGCAATGATACAACGGAACTTGATAACTCGTTTGTAAAACTTTTGTATGCCAACAGATAAGCCGCTCTGTTTTCTGCCGAAATACAAAACTCAATATCGATATCCCTAGATTCTTTTCTGGGATTTCCGAAAAATATTTGCTTTCCATGTTGACTACGAAAATTATTTTCCGTATATGATTTCATCGGTGGAGGTAAAAGAAGATTATCTAACGATTCTCCAACCATAAATACACCCCATGTTTCCCAAGCATCTTTGTCGTTTATGTATATTTGTCCGGTCATAAGTTGCTAGTATTTTTTTTGATATCTACCAATACAGGCTGCATATCTTTTTGAATTTTTGCTATACTCTCAATTTCAAAATAGCTACTTTGCTGTATTTTCTTTATTTCAGAAAGAAGTATTGTTTGCTTTTGTAACTCACTATTAATGGTAGTTGTCATATTAAAGGCGTTGGTACTACTTAAAGTA
>DAIOHI010000101.1:0-7796 GCA_036744815.1 Paludibacteraceae bacterium | reverse complement strand
GTATATACTTTCGAATCACCTCCGTCGCTATCATATGCAAACGCACGCTTACGAATTTTTTGAAAATCGGATGAGGCAATTTCGGATGTTCCGCTTCCTCCACGTAAGATAGCTTCTTCTTTCATATAAAGAACATCAGCATAACGGAAAAGTACGAAATCATTTTCACAGTAGGCATATTTCCCTTCTTTATCTACTTCGTACTTTAACATTCTAGCACCGTCACTCCATTTAGCCGCATCTAAGGATTCAATTTCGGGACGAACTATGGCTTCATCTCCATTTTCATCTTTTAGCAGCTCTTTTCCGTCAGCATCATAAATAGCACCGACAAACCATCCCCATTGTTTTGTGTTTTTGGTTCCCAAACCTTCATTGCCCGGGCCTCTTGCATCTGTTGGATCGTAGATACTTAAAAATGAGGGACGTGCGCTAAAACCGTTCCAAGGTTTTTCTATCATCTTCCAAGTGCTTTGTTGGCTGTAATGGAGCGTAAGCATTGTTAAACGCAGTTTGTTCGACATACTTCCGTTGTATCGTAAGTCGAATTCTGCATTCCCGTTTTCTACAATAACAAATATGTTCTCGCGACTGTTTTCATTCTGAATTTTAAAATTAGTAAAAAAGTCGTTTTCAATAACATAGGATCCTGAACTAATTACTTTATCACTACATCTTATAGCGTTAGTATAAAAATCTTGCTCATTGTTTATGCTTACACCTTCTATCGAAACATTTTGTGGCGTACAGCCAAAAGAAGGAGCATTCAGATACAAACGTGCTAATAACGCATATGCAAATCCTTGTGTAACTCGTCCATAGTTTTGCGCCCGATTAGCATCATTCACTACAGGTAAATTGGGGGCATTACGCTCTAAACTGGCTACTAAATGCGACCATACATCATTAGCTTCCATAAGAGGTTGTGTTTCGCTTTCAAATTCTTCTTGATAAGGTATGCGTCCAAAGCAATCAAAAAGCATATAATAATAGTAACTGCGAAGTACCTCCAATTCAGCCACATATTTTTTATACACAGACTCATCCATTACTGATTTGTTTTCAGACAATGTTGATAACGTTTTGTTACAAAGAACTGCTCCCGAAATGGTGCTATTCCAAATATTTTTGAATGCATCGGCAAAAGAGTTCCATTTGTGTGTATTCAGATTCCGCCAGTATCCTCCGTCTGACCAATGTTCGCCCGGCATACGGACAGGACATACACACTCGTCCGATGTTAAGGAACTAACACCCCAATATCCCCAATGGTCGTGCACCCATTTTATGTCGGCATAAGATTGACCTACTAATAGAACTATGTTTTCTTCATTCTGCACCATATCTTCTATTGTCGGGTTACCATAATTTACCTCTTCCAACCAACTATCGCATGCATTGAAGGAAAAAAGAGTAAATATCAAAATAAATATATATGTTATCTTTTTCATGATGTTGTATTATTTTATTTAGATTTTAAAATAATGTTATATTAAACCCTATCATAAAGGTTGCAACTGTTGGATAAAAATCAGGGTAGTCAATTCCTCCATCCCATACACTGGTGGTGTTTACTTCCGGATCTTGTCCGCTATAACTTGTAATTGTAAGCAGATTTTGTCCACTAACATAAACTCTTGCTGATTGAATAAATTTATTTTGCGTTATAGGCAAGTTGTAACCAACCGTAATATTGTCTAGTTTTAAATAAGAACCATCTTCTAAATAATAATCGGTGAAGTAGGATTTATTTGAATAAATACCTTCTTTGGCATCTTTAAAAAATACATTCATCGACTGAGATTCGGATGGACCATAAGCCCAACGGGTAACATTTAAAATTTTATTACCAAAAACTCCACGCATGAAAACCGAAGCGTCAAAGTTCTTATAACGTATCGTATTGTTCCATCCATAGGTAAACAGTGGTTGCGCATTACCTACAACTTGACGCTGTCCTTCGTTGGGATCGGAAGTATAGCCTCCTTGAGGTGTGCTAAACACCCAAACTCCGTTGCTTTCGCTGTAATTTTGAGTCAGCTTACTGCTTCCATCGTTTCTATACCATCCTGCAAATTTATACCCATAAAAAGCACCTACGGGCTCTCCTTCGATTAGAGTTTGAGTATTGGTGTTCATTACACCATTTTCACCTACACCTCCTGATGTCGTTTGTTTGTAATTGAAGCCTTTGCTTGGGTCAGATAATTTTGTGATATAATTACGATTCAACGAAAAGGTGGGTGTCGTTGTCCAATTCCATTCCTTGGTGTCTATTATTACTCCGCTTAGCGCTAACTCTACACCATAGCTGTCCATTTGACCTGCATTTGCAAGCAATGTAGGATATTGATAAGGAGGCATGGGAACTTCGTAATCCCAAAGTAAATCTCGTGTTTGACGATAGTAAACATCTAAACTTCCATACAAACGATCGTTGAGCAGCGAGAAGTCGGAACCTAAATTATATTCATACTTTTTCTCCCATTTTAAATCTTCGTTAAGATTTTGAGAAACCGCATAAGTGTATACCCATTTTCCATTGTACCAAAATGAACCTTCGTTCCCTAGCATGGCAATTGAACGTAAATCGGAAGCTAAATTATTTCCTGTTACTCCAAATCCGGCACGGAGTTTCAATTCGTTAATCCACTCTATTTCTTTCATGAAATCTTCTCCGCTTAAGCGCCATCCGGCACTTACAGCCGGAAAATAACCCCATTTGTTCTTAGACCCAAAGCGCGAAGAACCTTCACGGCGAAGAGAAACAGACAGCAAGTATTTTTCGTCGTAACTATAGTTTGCCCGAGCAAAAACTGCTGCTAATGTATTGGAATTACGATATGAACTTGCATTAAGAAATTCTTTACTTGCATCTCCATTACCTATTTGGTAATACTTGGCATTATCCGTCGGAAATCCTTTGTTGGAAATTTCCATCCCATCATATAAAAAGTTTTGATATGAAATTCCTGCGACTGACGTTAAATTGTGTTTACCCCAGTTTGTAACATAATCTGCTGTAAATTCAAATAACTTATTTACATTAAAATTGCTACTTCTTCCAGCTTTACCCGAACCTTGTAAGTCTGTATTTATAGTTTTATTATACCAAAACGAACGATTATCGCCTTCTTCGATAGCTCCAAATGCGTTTACTTTTAATCCGTAGATTGGCTTGATATTAACAGTCGCTTTTACAGAACCTCTAAAATAATTTCCATCTTGGTAGGATTCTCTTTGATATAATCCTTCTATAGGATTGGACTGTCCAGTTCCTTGTGGTTTGAAAAAACCATTTTCGTTTGCTTTATCGTAAATAGGATATGTTGGGTTTACGATGGCGGCTTGTTTGAAATCACCGGTAAAATAATCATTTCGATATTTCATGTATGAGAGGTCATATTGTAATTCTAACCAACCATCAAGAGCTTTTTGTGAAGCGGCTAATTTTGTTATAAGTTCTTGTCTATTGGAATTTTTGGCTATCCCTTCAGAATTCTTGAAATTAGCAGAAGCACGATAATTGAAATTCTTTGAAGCACCGGAAATTGCCAGATTGTGATTGTGCGTAAGTGCTGTCGATCGTGTGAGTTCACTCATCCAATCGGTATCATAACTATTTCCGTCAGCATCAGTATAAAGAACAGGTTTCACTTTTCCTCCAGAAAGACTTTCCAAATTTCTAAATTGCTGAGTGGTTGCCATTCCCATATCTCCATTACGAACGGAAGCTGATACATAACTTGAATACTCAACGAGTGTTTTTGCCTCATTTGAGAAAACTTCTCCTCTTTTGGTCGAAATAATAATAACACCATTTGTTCCTCGCGTACCGTATATGGCAGCAGCTGAGCCATCTTTCAGAACGTCCATAGAAGCAATTTCGTCAGGAGAAATATTGTCTATATTATTTACAGGGATGCCATCTACAATGTATAATGGAGAAGTTCCGGCTCCTTTGTCTAAGGTTGAAAAACCACGAATTTGAACAGCATAACCGGTAGAAGTAGGATCACTAGTTGTTTTGATTATATTTACACCAGCTACTTTCCCTTGCACTAAACCAATAGGATTTGTTTTTACTCCGGTGTTAAAATCTTCTGACTTTACGGAACTGACCGCCCCTGTTACTTCTTTTTTCTTTTGCGAACCATAGCCGATAGCAACCACTTCTTTCAAAGCGATGGCTTCTTCTTCCAATTCGATAACGAAAGATGTTTGCCCGTTTACAGGAACTTCTTTTGTTTTGAAACCAACGAAGCGGATTTCGAGTGTTGCCTGAAGCAGTACGTTAATGGTGAATCGACCTTCGATATCGGTCATTGTGCCGTTAGTAGTCCCTTTTTCAATAACTCCGGCACCTAAAATTGGCTCTCCGGTAGATGCTTCTTTTACAATTCCTGAAATTGTGGCACGTTGGGCGTGCAAAGCTAATCCGATGAAAAGCATAACAATTACAGTCGAAAAAAAACGAAATTCTCTTTTCATTTTAATGAATTCCATGTAATATAAATTTAAGATTGAAATGTTTTTTTATTTTCCAAAGCTATAGACAGGAAATTAGTAGCAATTCCATCTGCAAATATAGACTAAGTGGGTGTTGAGGAATGTTTTTTTCTCGTATAATAGAAAAAAAAACAATGCAAACGTTTGCATTGTTTTCGTCTTAACTGTCTAATAAATAGTGATGTTTTGTAGTTGACTGTTACCGAGTTTTTATTAAAATTTGATATTCCCAAGGTTTTAAGCTTTCAGGTAAGGATGTGCTTTCCTTTCCACTGAAGTATTCGGTATAAGTTGTTTCTGTTAATTTGTTTTCGATTGAAAACGAAACATCTACACCGGATAAGTTTAATAATACAATGATTTCATCGCTGTCATTTGTCCGTGAAAAAATGAATAATTTATCGTCGGCAGAAGTTTTGATCCGATTGGTTTTTCCACCATCAATGCCGGCTTTGAGAACTTTCTGGTTATGTTTCAACTCATTCAAACGTTGATAAAATGTAAATGTTTCATTTTTGTCCCATGATGAAATCGGGTCTCTTTCGAAAAACTCAAGACGCTTTTTTAAGCCTACTTCCTGTCCGGTATAAATTAACGGCATTCCGTTCAGCGTATAAGTTAGAACCGCAAAAGTTTTGACGGCATCGCCGTAACGTTCATATTCTGTTCCGTTCCACGAATTTTCGTCGTGGTTAGTGATGAAGTTCATTTTAAAAGCATCGGGACAAAGTAACGTGTCATTTTTCAATAAATAGTGATTAATGTCATTAGCGTTCTTTGCACCTTTGGCAACTTCGTTCATTATATGCATCAATTCCCAGGCGTAGTCAACATCAAAAGCATGATTCAGCAGTTCTGCTTTTTCGGCTTCAGCCAGCATAAATATAGGTTTTACTTTGTCTAATTCAACACGAGCATCGTTCCAAAAATCTACTGGAACTTCGTGAGCCACATCGCAACGGAAGCCGTCGATGTCAAAGTCGGTCAGCCAATATTTCATGGCATCAATCATGGCTTTGCGCATTTCTTTATTTTCGTAGTTCAATTTTGCTACATCCGTCCAATCGTAAGGAGAAACAGGATTTCCCGTGCTGTCGGTTACGAAGTATTCGGGCTTCGATGCGATCCAATTGTTGTCTCTTCCCGTATGATTGGCAACCCAGTCGATAATTACCTTGAATCCCAGTTCGTGGGCTTTTTCTACCAATTGCTTAAAATCCTCCTGCGTTCCGAATTCGGGATTAACGCCTTTATAATCCGTAACTGCATAATAACTTCCCAATGTTCCTTTACGGTTTTTTTCTGAAATGGGGTGAATCGGCATAAACCACAGTACATCAACTCCCAATTCTTTCAGTTGTGGTAGATAGCTTTGGAAAGCGGAAAAAGTGCCTTCCGGCGTGTATTGACGAACATTCACTTCATAAATGACTGCGTTACGAGTCCATTCCAGATGCTTTACACTACATTTTTCGCTTTGGCTCCCGGTTTTTGGTTGACAGGAATATGCTGTTAGTATTAAAACAGTAATAAAAAATAATAATCCGTTTTTAGTTTTCATGTGATAATAATTATTTCAGTTTTTTGATTGATATTTATTCTTTTTCTTTTACAAGTGCAACAGAAATAGCCGCTATCAACATCGATATTCCGGCTACAACCAGCATAGATATGGAACTTCCACCAACGATGTGTTTGAAAATCAAACCTCCGGTCAGTCCCGCAGCAATTTGAGGAATGGTAATGGTAGCATTGAATATTCCCATGTAAACACCCATTTTGCTCGCCGGCAACGCTTTCGACAGAATGGCGTAAGGCATGGCAAGAATGCCCGCCCAAGCGATTCCGACTCCCAACATGGAGAGCAGTAAGCCGTATTGATCTTTGATAAAATACATGGAGATAAGTCCGACTGCTCCCATAAATAATGCAAAAGAATAGACTTTCTTTCGCCCGAATTTATCGGCAAATCGAGCCATGAAAACAGCAAAAACTGCAGCAAGAGCGCTATATGCGGCACTTAAAACACCGTTCCAGTTTCCGGCTTCGTTGTACGCTGCAGATGCCGTGTCTGTTGTGTTCCAAACATTTTCGGCTATTCCTCCGATGCCGTACACCCACATCAAAAACAAAGCAAACCAAGAGAAAAACTGAACAACAGCCAATTGCAACATCGTTTTGGGAGTTGTTTTCAAAATTGTAAGGAAAGACGTTTTCTGTTTATCGGCTTCCGTAATTCCGTGATATTCTTCGTATTCCTTGGGTGGATATTCTTTTACTTTAAAAGATGTCCACAAAACAGTTGCCAGCAAGGCGGCACCTCCTACATAAAACGCCCAGATAACCGAAGGCGGCACCATTTCTCCATCAACAGGTATGTTGCGAATACCTATCCATGTAAGAATAAAAGGAAGAAGAGAGCCTACGACAGCACCAATATTGGTCAGTAAACTTTGCGTGGAATATCCTTGGTTTCGCTGTTTGTCGTTGACCATATCTCCAACCAATGAGCGGAAAGGCTGCATCGAGACATTGAAAGCACAATCCATAAATAACAACATAAAAGCACCGAAAAGCACCGGAGGAAGAATATGAGCAACAATTTCGGAGTTCGGCATAAAGAACATGGCAAGTGCCGATACAATTGCTCCGCCCATTATAAACGGGATGCGGCGACCTAATCGTGTCCATGTTCTATCGCTCGACATACCGATAATCGGTTGTACGATAAGTCCGGCAATTGGCGCAGCAAGCCAAAATAGCGGTAGGTGATGCGGATCGGCTCCTAAAGCGGAAAGAATACGGCTCGTTTGAGAACTTTGAAGTGAGTAACCTATTTGAATTCCTAAGAATCCGAAACTAACATTCCATATTTGCCAGAATGTCAACGAAGGTTTTTGTTTCATATAAAAATAATTATTGTGTTTTTAGAATTCAAGAATATAAACTTGTCGCGGTGAAAAATCTAAGGAAGAATCAATATCTACTGTTTTGTCAGAAATAATATCTTTAGCCGAATTTTTTGGTAAAATTTCTTTATATCTTGCTAAATCAAGTTTTTGATTTTTACTTGTTCCATTCATAAAAACAACTACCGATTTACCTTCGTGGCTACGCTCATACACATAAATTCCGTTTTTAGGAACAAAATGTTTCAATTTGCCTTTCGATATCACTTCGTTTCCTTTTCGCCAATTAAGTAGCTTTTTTGTGAAATCAAAAATCTCGTTTTCTTTCTCACTTCGTCCGGAAGCGGAAAATTTATTTACTTTGTCATCGCTCCAACC
>DAIOHI010000100.1:0-7827 GCA_036744815.1 Paludibacteraceae bacterium | reverse complement strand
TGCTTCAACAATTCTGTCCGTACACAAGTCATCGTGTCGAGTATGTATTTAGGCGCGAAAACGGTTATCTCTGCCGGCTCAATCCGAATGGCTTCACTAAAAGTGTATTGCTTTGCCAATTCGATATTTCCATCAATTCGAACAGGCAGCGTTTTAGTGCTTAATTTTTCGTATTGGATAAGAATCGTATCGGGAGAAATGGTTTTGACAACGGTAGAAGGCAATAGATGCTTCGTGATCTTACTCAACAATTCGTCCGAAGTTATAATGATTTTTCCTTTTTCGTAAAAAGTTTGATCCAACTCAACAACCAAAGGCAATGTTTTTTTACTGAAATAACTCAACAAGTTATTACCTTCATCTTTTACCGATAGCGTAAGTTGTGATACAGGATCGTTAGTAATCAATATATTTTGGGGAATTCCGGTGTAGCGGATAGGTAGAGACATACTTGTCTCACGTTCTTTACCCAAAGCATTGACAAACCAAAACACTGTTGAGAGGCAAAGAAAGAACAAAAAACTTAAAACATTTTTCGATTTAAAAAATGTTTTAAGTTTTACTAAATAAATTCTCAATATCCGTATCTGACTACTTTCAGCCATAAGACCGAATTATTTCGCTGCTGTTTGAATATCTTCTGCTGAAGGGAAAATCGAGTTTTTGTCAATTTTGATACGCACATTTTCAGCAATCTCAAGTATCACAAAACTGTCGTTCAATTCTTTAATTTTACCGTAAATTCCACCAGAAGTTACAACACGATCGCCTACTTTCAAGGATTCGCGTTGTTTTTTAATTTCTTTTTGACGTTTGCTTTGAGGACGAATCAGGAAGAAATAAAACACCACAAAAATCAACACCATCATTAAAATTCCCTGATAACCGCCTAATGCTCCTCCTTGCGCTCCGCTTGCTCCGTCGGCAGCTTGTAGTAAAATGCTTAATAAGTTCATATTTTCTTGTTTATTTTATTTTATGAAATGCAAATATAATAAAAAGTTGATTGAAAATGACAAAGAATAGTTTGACAACTACTTATTTCACTTTCTTTTGCTATTCTTCGCGATATGTGCTTCCTTCCAATTTAAAGCGGATTCTTATTTTACCGTCGGCATAGTTGCTGCTGGTGATTTTAAATTGTCCGATTTCGCTTGTGTTTTTCACATGATCGCCGATGCAGGCGCAAATATCATAATCGCCAATGGAAACAAGGCGAATGGTTTGACTGACATTTTCGGGCAATTTGCTTAAATCAATACTTGCCGGAGCATTTTTCAGTTCAACAAAATCAGCGGACACATCTAAATTGCGGGCAATCTGCTCGTTTACCCGTGCTTCAATTTCGTCCAACTGAGCTTTTGTTGGTTCCGAAGCCAAAAAATAATCGCACTTGCTTTTTTTGCGTTCTATATGAGTATTTTTAGAACGTTCGCAAGCAAACATCCTTACCATAGTCTGATTCAGAATATGTTCGGCTGTATGCATCGGAGGAAATTCCTTCTTGTTGTGTTCGTTCAGTTCCATTATTTTTCAACGTTCAGGCTTCAATATTTATTAAAAATATTTCACTTCTTGTCCTTCGATAGAAGTGAGTAGGTTGTTTGCCAAACGACTTGCTCCAAAACGAAACAACTCATTGTTCAACCATTCTTTACCCAAAATTTCTTTTACTAAAGTATAATGTTTCACTGCATCTTCGGTTGTAACAATACCTCCAGCCGGCTTGTATCCGATTTTAATTTTATTTTTTTCGTTCCACTCTTTTATGGCGTGGCACATCACATAAGTTGCTTCCAATGTTGCTGCAACAGGAATTTTACCGGTCGAAGTTTTAATAAAATCCGCTCCCGAAGCCATCGCCACAAGTGATGCTTTCTTTATATTTTGAACTGTATGCAAAGCACCCGTTTCAAGAATTACCTTCAAATGTGCATTGCGGCAAGCAGCTTTTATTTCGCTCAATTCTTCGTAAACTTCCTCATAATCACCTTGAAGAAATTTACCGATAGATATTACCACATCAATTTCAGTTGCTCCGGCTAAAGCCGTCATCGCGGTTTCGGCTACTTTTATTTCGATAAAAGTTTGCGATGCAGGAAATCCCGCCGCAACAGCAGCAATTTCAATTTTTTCGGTTAAATATTCTTTTACCGTAGGAACTAAAGCCGGATAGACACAAATGGCTGCTACATTCGGTAATTTAGGAAATGTCTTCTTGAAATCGTTTACCTTCCGCACCATGGCGGCGATTTCGGGATAAGTATCCGCTCCATTCAGCGAGGTCAGATCAATAAAATTCAAACACTGCTTGTAAACTTCGATATTGTCATTTTCGGCATAATGAGCCTCTATTATTTTTTCAATATCTTGTTTAACATCTGCATCGTCGATTTTTGTATTGTATAGTTTAAACAACTCAGTAAATTTTGCCATAAATTATTTTAATAAAAAGTGTTCGTATCTAATTCCTATTAAGAGTCTATGTATCTCTATTCAGGAGTGATTTAGGAATTCAACTTCGGATTATTGTGGTGTCGGTCTTTATCGCGAGAGGTTTTTTTCTGCATATTTTTTTCAAAAGCTTCTGTCAAATCAACTCCGGTCTGATTAGCCAAGCAAATCAACACCCACAATACATCTGCCATTTCATCGGCAAGATTCGCGCTTTCATCCGATTTTTTAAACGATTGTTCGCCGTATTTACGTACAATCACACGAGCTAACTCGCCAACTTCTTCGGTAAGTATCGCTAAATTAGTTAATTCTCCAAAATAGCGAACTCCATATTTTTTTATCCACTCGTCAACCTGTTGTTGAGCTTCGTCAAGAGTCAGTTTATTTTTCATTCAGCCCTTTTAATTTTCATGAACAACAGTCGCGCTAGAACGAAAAAATCATTCGTTTAATCGAGCGATAATCGTTTCATTACCCACTGTCTTCTCCCCTATTTTCACAAAAATTTCCGTATCCATAGGAAAAAACAAATCCACGCGTGAACCAAATTTTATAAAGCCCAAATGTTCGTTCACATGACAAGGTTTCCCTTCGTGAGCGTATGTTACAATGCGTCGAGCTAAAGCACCGGCAATTTGGCGCACAAGGATTTGGGTTTTCGAAGGAGTTTCAATCACCACCGTTGAGCGTTCATTTTCTGTGCTCGATTTGGGCAAATAAGCCGCGTGGTGATTTCCATCGTGATGGATCGATTTCAAAACATTCCCCGAAACCGGATACCAATTGGCATGAACATTGAATACCGACATAAAAATAGATACTTGAATTCTCTTTTCTCCTCCAAAATATTCGTATTCATCAACAGTTTCGATCGTTACAATTTTCCCATCGGCTGGCGCTATTACCAAACTTGGATCGTCAATCTCGATAATCCGCGACGGATTTCTAAAAAAATAGGCAAAGAAACTAAAGATAACTGCCGAAAAAACTGTATTTATCGCAAAGGTTTTCCCTGTGTAAAGAATAAATATAATAAGGTTGAAAACGAATAAAATAAACAGCAGTCCTAATAATATAAATCTGCCTTCCTTGTGTATCCGAATGTATCTCATGAGTATTTCAATGCTTTTTTAAGATAACGACGCCTCTATAACGAAGAGCTTCGCGCTATCGCAACAATCCTGCTATTAAATCTGTAAAATATATTTTGCCCAATAAAACCAAGTAGCAAAAATAGACAAAAGATTCATCACAACAAAGACCAAATTGAACTTTTTGACAAATAAAATTCAGCTATTTATATCGAAGTGATTGGATGTTTTTGCGGTCTGACTGTTTTCTACGAAACACTGTCAATTTTTTCTTTATCCATTTGAGCTCTCGATTTGCTTTTTGTAACCAAATAAACTCCTACAAAAACAAGCAAAGCCGCCAAAGCTTTATCCCAACCAAAAGAAGACATCCCAAGAATAACCGCAACCAAGGAAGCAACTATCGGCTGCAAATAGTTGTACATACTAACGGTCGTTGGACGAAGATTCTTTTGCCCTATCGGAATCAGCATAAAAGTAAAGAAGGTGGAACAGCCTACTATGAAAGCAATTTTCCAATAAACAGCTTGATCAAGCGCAGAATAATCAACCGCCAATACCTCTTTGCCGTACAAAGGAATAGTGACAAGAGATGCAAACAAAAACATCCATTTCATTAAGGTAATCGGACTGTAGCGGGAAATAAGCTTTTTAAAAAACGTAAGATAGATGGCGAAGGAAGTAACCGAAATAAAAATAATTAAATCGCCCAATATATTATTATCCATTTTAATATCCGATGCCGAATATTGTCCCAAAATAAGCAGCAACACGCCGGTAGCTCCAATTAAAACACCGGCTGCCTTCTTAAATGTTATCGGCTCCTTCAAAACAATGGCAGCAAGAATCATACAAAACACAGGAAGTAAAGTAACTACAATTGAAGCATCAACGGGCGAAGTATAAGAAAGTCCAACCAAAAACGGAATTTGATTCAGTACAATGCCAAACAACGACGCTAAAGCGAGCATCCCCACATCTTTGAGAGGAACGTGTTCCTTACGAATAAAAAGCGAAACAAGCCAAAACAAAGCGGCAGCTCCCGTCATTCGGAAAGTTGTAAGCACATAAGGACTAAGAGTATCGGGAATAAGCGAACGAGTTATTGGCAGGTTCAATCCAAAAATAATATTAGCTACCAATAAGGCAATATGCCCCTTAACTTTATTCTTTTCCATCTTCAAAAAAAACTAATATACAAAATTCATAATCACTTTTTTTGTAAAACAATTCACAGTTACAAAAGATGATTTATTCCATTTTTAATTCTAAAAACAACATTTAAAGACAAAGAAAGTTTCACTCCGAAATAAAAAAACAGCAGCACAACCATTCCTTTTTCGGAATAGCAATGCTGTTGTGATTTATATTAGAATATTTTCTGAACCTTTTTAAGCTTCACCACCTCCAAATCCCATTGGAACGGGAGGAAGCTGACTATTCTCGGAGAGTTTTATTTTTCCATTTTGTTGTTCGTATTTCGTGAGATTATCCTGCAAAGCAAACAACAAACGTTTCGCATGCTCGGGAGTCAATATAATACGCGATTTCACATTTGCTTTAGGAGTTCCGGGCATAATGCGAACAAAATCAACAACAAACTCGGAAGTAGAGTGCGAAATGATAGCTAAGTTTGAATAAATCCCTTCCGCCACTTCAGCTGAAAGTTCTATATTCAATTGATTTTCTTTTTTTTCCATTTTATATTTTGCTTTTATTACTTTTGTGTCGTCAAATGTACTAAAAATCTACCTAATGAGAAATTATTTCATTCACGCCTTATTGTTTATCTCTATTTTTATGTCGATTTCTTGTAAACCATCCAAGCAATATCATTTTTTAGTGGGCACTTACACCGAATCCACTAAAAGTGAAGGCATTTATTCATATTCCATCAACATTGATGACGAATGCTTTGAAGCTATTTATATAGAAAAAGATATTGAAAATCCAAGTTTTCTAAGTTTTTCTGAAGATAAAAAGAAGCTTTATGCCGTTAGCGAATTGGGAATTAATAGTTCGGTTTTCTCATTCTTTTTTGATACAAAAACCGGAAAATTAGAACGGATAAATTCCATTCCTTTGCCCGGCAGCGACCCTTGTTATGTCGCCTCAAGCGGTAAACATGTCATTACAGCGAATTACAGCAGCGGCAGCATCAGTGTAGTTGAACAAGACGAATCTGATGGTTTACATAATATTGTACAAGAAATAAAACATTCAGGAAGCAGCATTGATTCAACACGACAAACAAAGCCTCACGTACATCAAGCCCTATTTTCACCCGACATGCGATTTGTTTTTACCAACGACCTTGGGACTGATTTTGTTACCTCATATTTTTATCATCCCGACTCGGAAATAGTTTTACAAGCTTGCGACAGCATTAAATTAAAAGCGGGAAGCGGTCCTCGTCATTTGGTTTTCAATACAAAAGGAGACAGAGCCTACGTATTGCAAGAAATGGACGGAACATTAAGCGTACTATCGGTTAACGAAGGAAAAATGCAACTTTTGCAAGAAACAAGTATTGCACTTAATCAAGACAGCGAAAACGGAGCTGCCGATATTTATTTATCGCCCGATAACAGATTTTTATACGCCAGCAATCGTGGACAAGAAAACACGATTACTTGTTTTTCGGTAAGCGAGGATGGAAGACTAAATTTTGTTGAGCAAATATCCACAGAAGGTATTGGACCTCGCAATTTCGCTCTTAGCCCCGATGGGAAATATGTTTTTGTCGCTAATCAGAAGAGCGATGAAATTGTAATTTTCAAACGCGACAAAGAATCGGGTAAACTTAGCGACACAACAAAAAGGATCAAAGTCTATTCTCCTGTTTGCATCGCATTTTATTAATTTCAGTTATTTATCAAACAAAGAATCGACAAATTCTTTACGATCGAAAACTTGCAAATGATCCATGCCTTCACCTAATCCGATGTATTTTACCGGAATTTTGAATTGGTCAGAAATTCCAATAACAACACCGCCTTTTGCTGTTCCATCTAATTTTGTAATCGCTAAAGCATTTACGTCTGTCGCCTTGGTAAATTGTTTGGCTTGTTCAAAAGCGTTCTGTCCAGTAGAGCCATCCAACACAAGCAAAACCTCGTGAGGAGAATTGGGAAGCACTTTTTTCATCACATTTTTGATTTTGGTCAACTCATTCATCAAGTTCACTTTGTTATGCAAACGACCAGCCGTATCAATAATTACCACATCGGCTCCGTTGGCTTTTGCCGAAGCTACAGCATCGTATGCCACAGAAGCCGGATCGGAACCCATTTTTTGCTTTATAACGGTTGTTCCCGTGCGCTCACCCCAAATCACCAACTGGTCGACAGCTGCTGCGCGAAATGTATCGGCGGCGCCTAAATACACTTTCTTTCCGGCTTTTGTAAACTGATGCGCCAACTTACCAATTGTCGTTGTTTTCCCAACGCCATTTACACCTACAACCATAATAACATAAGGCGTTTCAGGCAATACATCAGAGAAATTTGCAACAGTTGCCGAGTTGTTTTCCGAAAGTAATTCTGCAATTTCTTCTCTAAGTATATTATTGAGTTCGCTCGTATTTACATATTTATCGTGAGCAACTCGTTTTTCGATGCGCTCGATAATGCGTAGCGTGGTTTCAACGCCTACATCCGAAGTAATCAGCACTTCTTCCAGATTATCCAATACTTCATCGTCCACCTTCGATTTTCCGGCAACGGCACGCGTCAACTTAGAAAATACACTTTCCTTTGTTTTGGATAAGCCCTGATCTAATGTTTCTTTTTTTTCTTTGTTGAATATATTAAATAATCCCATTGTTTCTGATTGTTTTGTGTGTTTGGAATAATTCTGTTTAGGCTGCTTTCTTTTATAAAAATAAGTGTTGCAAAATTACGATATTTTCAGCGTATAACAAAAAATCCTCTCATTTCTACGAATGAGAGGATTTTATTGTATAACAATATGATTATAATGGCTTATTTCGCCAAAACATCTTTCACTTGATCGTTCAAAACCATTTCTTCTTGAAAAACGTATGCTCCGGTTTTAGGCGATTTCACCATTTTAATAACTTTTGCATATCCGCGTCCTTCACCTTTGGTTCTCAGGGTTGCAACCGCTTTCTTTGCCATTATTCAATCCTCCTTTTATTTAATTTCTTTATGTACTGTTACTTTCCGAAGGATAGGATTATACTTTTTCAACTCTAAACGTTGGGTTGTATTTTTTCTGTTCTTCGTAGTAATATAACGCGAAGTTCCCGGCTGACCGC
>DAIOHI010000099.1:584-7915 GCA_036744815.1 Paludibacteraceae bacterium | reverse complement strand
TTTTCCCATCTTTAACATCAAGACAGGGAATAATGCGTTTTGCAAACATATAATTTTATTTTTACCAATCTATTTCATTTAAGCCATGTTCTTTCAGATAGCGGTTGGCTTCCGAAAAATGACCGCATCCGATAAATCCCCGGTAAGCCGATAGCGGCGAAGGATGAACTGCCTTCAATACCAAATGGCGCTTTGTATCAATAAACTCGCCTTTTCGTTGTGCGTAACTTCCCCAAAGGATAAAAACCAAATGCTCTTTCTCTTCGGCAAGAAGTCGTATAGCGGCATCGGTAAAGGTTTCCCAGCCTTTGTTCTGATGCGATCCTGCTTGATGCGCCTGTACGGTCAGTGTTGCATTCAACAACAACACGCCTTGCTGAGCCCATCGAGTCAGGTTGCCATTTGCGGGCATTGCTTTGCCCAAATCGCGCTCTATTTCTTTAAAAATATTGATTAGAGAAGGAGGAAATTCCACGCCATCATTAACCGAAAAACAAAGTCCGTGAGCTTGCCCTTGTCCGTGATAAGGATCTTGTCCGAGAATAACGACTTTTACTCGATCGAAAGGACATTGATCGAAAGCGTTGAAAATTAAATTACCCGGAGGAAATATCCGTTTTGTTTGGTATTCGGAGCGAACAAAATCGGTTAGCGTTTTGAAATAAGGCTTTTCAAATTCAGGTTGCAATAGCGATTTCCACGACGAATCTATTTTTACATCCATAGGTGGTAATAATTGTTTCAGACAAAGGTAAGAAAAAAGCTGCTAATAAACTCCGTTTTGTGATAATGCCTTATTGTTGATAGTAAGTCGTTGTCCTCTATATGCATAATTTCATCAACGGGTTAACATAGTCGTGCCGACTTGTAAAGAAAATATTCTTGACTTGTTGAGATAATCGTTCTGACTTATCGCTTTGTTTCTTCTTTCTTCAAGGTTTAAATAATGCACGGAAGGCTTCTTCCACTTTTCTTACGGCTATCAGTTCGATGTTTAAATTTTTCCGGCCAAGGTTTTTTATGTTCGATTCAGGGACGACCATTTTACGAAAACCCAGTTTTTCGGCTTCGAGTATGCGTTGTTCTATCCGGTTGATGGGGCGTATTTCACCCGAAAGTCCTACTTCGCCTGCCATGCATACCTGTTTTTCGATGGCAATATCCACATTCGACGAAAGTATTGCTGAGATAACTGCCAGGTCGATAGCCGGGTCGTTTACTTTAATGCCTCCGGCAATGTTGAGGAATACGTCTTTCTGAGCGAGTTTGAATCCGGCGCGTTTTTCGAGTACGGCAAGCAGCATATTGAGGCGGCGCAGGTCAAATCCTGTGCTCGAACGTTGCGGAGTGCCGTAGGCTGCCGAGCTAACCAATGCTTGAGCTTCGATAAGAAAAGGTCTCACTCCTTCGATGGTGGAGGCGATGGCAACGCCGCTTAAACCTTCGTGGCTTTGCGAAAGAAGGAGTTCTGAGGGATTGCTGACTTCGCGCAAACCGGATTGTTGCATTTCGAATATGCCGAGCTCGGCAGTACTTCCGAAGCGGTTTTTTATCGAACGCAGAATGCGGTACATATAGTGTTGGTCGCCTTCGAATTGGAGTACGGTATCAACAATGTGTTCCAATACTTTTGGTCCGGCAATGCTGCCTTCTTTGTTGATGTGACCGATAAGGAAAACGGGTGTTCCGGTCGTTTTACAGAATTTAAGAATGGCGGCGGCACATTCGCGTACTTGCGACACGCTGCCGGGCGATGATTCTACCGTTTCGGTGTTTACCGTTTGTATGGAGTCGATAATGACAACATCGGGCTGAACATTTTGTATGTGTACGAATATCTGTTCGAGAGATGTTTCGCTTACGATATAGCAATCGGGATTATCGAATTTTAGCCGTTCGGCACGGAGTTTTAGCTGATTTACGCTTTCTTCGCCCGATACGTACAATATTTTTTTGTCTTTAATGTTAAGCGCCACTTGCAGCACTAAGGTCGATTTGCCGATGCCCGGTTCACCGCCAATAAGCACCAGCGAGCCTTCGACCATACCTCCGCCAAGCACACGGTTCAGTTCGTCGCTTCCGGTATCGAAACGGCTTTCTTCCGTCGTTTTCAATTCGGTTATAAGAACCGGCTTTTGCTTCGTGATTTCCAATCCGCCTAAATGTATTTTACTTGCGGACGTTTTGCTCACAATTTCTTCCACATAACTATTCCATTCTCCGCATGACGGGCATTTGCCTATCCATTTAGGAGATTCTGCTCCGCAATTCTGACAGAGATATACCGATTTTGTTTTTGCCATAATAAAAAAGCTTATTTAAAGAGATTTTTGGACATGAAGCATTTTAGATTTTAACTTGTTAGTATGTTTCTAGTTGTATTTACCTATTCTCTTTCTCTATGCAAAAATAATGTTTTACGATGGTTTTACAAATATCATTACGATGGCATATCTGATCAGTAATAGTCTATTTACAAATGAGGGCTTTGTGATAATGAGTTCCAAATAATCTGTTTTAGAATCCGCCAGTATTCTTATTTTGTTAGGAAATATAGCAAAAATCATTTTTGAATAGATGCTTTTAGGTTTAGTTTTCTTAAAAAAATATAAAAATTAACTAAAAATACCGTGGAGTTTTATTGTAAATTTTATCCGTTTTGGGGAGAAAGTAAGGCTGCTTCAAAGTGACAAAAGGTAGTCATAAAGCAATAATGAGCAAAATATAGATTCAGGAAAACAGAGTATTATGTTGTAATATTATAGGTAAAAAATACAATAAGATAGTTTTTATGTAGTCTTTGAAGTTATTAACATTTTTCTTAGTTTTGTAGTTCTAACCCTGAATAAGAACTATCTATATCTTACAAGCCCAATAGTTTTCCCTCGTATGTTAACTGCTATGTGGCTTTTTGTGTATGTTTTTTATCCTAAGAGACGACCGAATCTTAAAGCGATAATGATTTCAAATATATAGAAATATCAATCTATCTGTTGACATCATGAATTCTATGTGTCTGAAATAAGTTAAAAGAACATTTTTTAAGGAGATAAAAGAATGAGACCTTCTATATTGTCTAAATTCTCGGTGCTTTTAAAATATGGCGGTGCTTTTCCGAGAGCAGTGGTCGCCTTGTTTTTGGTAGTTTTTATCCACTCAGCTTTAATTTTTGTGAGTATAGACTTGCCGATTGTATTATTATATCCCGCGATGTTGATGTCTGCCCATCTCGCTCTTAAAACACAAAATGATGGAGACAAAACGATAATTATGTCATACTTATTGCTTTTTGTTTCCTATTCTTTCATATATGTATATATACGATGGATTCTTCGGGATGGAGAAGAATGGTTAAAGTCTTATTATCTATTGTATTATTCTACTGCGACTGTGACTTTGCTGCTGACTGCGATTCGTGTTTTATGGCAGACTGATCGTTGGCGAAAGCCTATAAAACACATGGAATCTGCTTTGATGCAACAGCTTTGTGTCTTGTCAATAATGGTTGCTGTATTGATTGGAGCTGTATTGATAGAAATGTTCTTTCCTAATTTTATGCTTGATATACATCCTCGGTTTATTTTATATGCGTTAATGGCGTTGGGAGCGTTTCTTAAATTGCGATATATTTATCAGGCTCTTAGTACGGAAATCATGTATTCCGATACGTTATCTACCCCAAATAAATGTAAATTATCGAAATCTTTCGTGGAAGACTGTAAAGTTAAGATAACTGCCTGTATGGAAAAGGATAAACTGTATTTATGGAATAATCTTTCTATGGAAATATTAGCGCAGGAATCTGGCATATCGAAGCATCATTTATCAGAATTTTTCAATTCCTGTCTGCACACTTCATTTTATAATTTTGTGGCGGAATATCGGATCGAATATGCTTTGGACGTATTGAAACAAAATAGTGATACATTCTCCATCGAAGGACTGGCTTATGAATGCGGCTTTAACTCTAAGACAACATTCAATAAATATTTTAAAGAAATAACAGGTTGTTCATTATCGGAATATCGCGAAAAGATAAAAACAGTTTGCTTTTAGGGATAGAAGCCTGATAGGTTATTAGTTAATTATGGTGCCTCATTTAGTGATAATTATTATTGTTCTAGCAGCAGTAAGTTTACATATTCATTTGCTTATAGGACTTCAAAGGCAATTTGATAGGGTATGGCTTTTTTTTCTTATTTATGTTATTGTACACATGTTACAGGTATTTGTGTTTTGGCAATTTTTGCCATCTTTCACTTATCTGAATTATGCGCTTCCTTATGGTATGCTTTACGGTCGGTCCTATATTTTATATCGCTTTTAAAAGTTCTGTGAAAAAAATGCGATTTTCTTTTTTTCCTTGTGTCTTGCATGTACTTCCTTTCCTCATTTTCTTTTTCTTTTTTCTTGTTTATGTATTTTCATCTTCTTTCCGAAGTCGATTTTATTGGGAATATTATATTATTCTTTACACAGGTTTGTCTCTATCATGGATACTCTATTCGTTGTTAATCATATTTTATAACATACGGAAAAACGGAAAGGAGAGTACCGGATCGGACATGCTGCTAGCAATGTCCATTGTATTGTTCTCTATGGGCATATATGCGTTTATGATAACAACTGCAAAACTATTAAATAGCGAATCGGTTACAAATTATTCGGGTGCTTTTATTTTTATTTGCTGGTTATTGCTTTTGATAATAGTGTATGTTTACTCTATAAATAGGTTCATTCGATTAAAGTCGAACAAATCTCATTCATCGAATACATTGGCAGAAGAAATGGCTAAAGTGGATGAGCCTTACCAGAAATCTAGAATTCAAGAAGATAAACTGCAAGATTATTTAGAGCTTATCAATAAATATATGGATGAGGAAAAACCTTTTCTTGATCCTCAGATACGTTTAGATCAATTAGCTTCTCATCTGAAAATATATAAACATCATCTTTCTCAGGTTTTTAATCGCGAATATGGTCAGAGTTTTACCGAGTATATTAATGTTCAGCGTGTAAAGTATGCCTGCTCTCTGCTAGAAGATACTACTTCAGATATTAGAGTGGAAGAGCTCTCCGAACGTTGTGGCTTTAACTCTCAAGCATCTTTTTATCGTAATTTTAGTCAAATAATGAAATGCACGCCTAAGGAATATCGAAAGCGTTTCCGAGAAATTAACTAGCAAGCATTTCAATAATGTGTCTTTGTTGAATAATTCAATTCTTAAATTTTTTTATTCTACTTTTCAAGTAATAAAAAGGTCTCTTGTTAAAAAATAAGGATTGTCTCTTTAGATAGATTTAATAGAATAAAAAGGGAAATATTGTGAATCCTGATAATTCTGCCTGATTAATATCTTCTTTTTTTTGCTGTGGATAAAAAAATTACTATCAAATCGTCGGGATGACTAACTTCCCGACGATTTGAGACAAAAATGTAATTATTACAATATACTTTTGCGACGTTTTTTTGTGTCCTCTCATTAGTCAAGTCATTTTGATTGGCTTAAGGATACTTTACTCTAAATCCTACTTTATAAACCAGCACTTTTTATAGTTACAGCATTATTCCATTGCTGTAAGATTATACTTTATGTCTTTTCGGAAGGTATAGACTCTCTTTGGGTATGTTATCCCCAATTAGTTATAGAGAGAGGAATGTTAAAGAAATATTAAATAGTTCTGAGGATTTAATAAAATCTCTTAGACTCTTAGATATAGAAAATCATAATTTGAAAATAGGTATAGTAACAATGAAAAAAATCTTTTTATCAATTTCACTCTTTTTATTGCTGTTTCCATCCTTTGTTCGAGGAGAGAAAAATGACAGCGTTTTATCAAAATGGTCACTAAGTATTGAAGCCGGAACAAACACCTTCGATGGTGATATTAAAGCGAATTCTTACGGTTTATGGAAAAACATAAGAGGAGGTCTTTCTTTAGGAGGGCAGCTTGATTATACTTTTACTCCAATGTTAAGTCTTGGGTTTTCATATTATTACCATCCAATTTCTGCTAACAACGAACAGGGTGGTTATACCTTTACTTCCAAGCATCATCAGATAGCTCCCGTACTGAGTCTTAATCTGATTCCGATATTTGTAGGAAGAAATATAAGCTTGTCAAAATGGGGCTTGTGGCTTACCGGAGGATTGGGGCTCACTCTTTTTGAATCCGAACTATATAACAATGCTGGAACTTTGCAAGATCCGGAAAGGGGAACCCACGTTAGCGACCTCAAGGCTGTATCGTTGATTATTCCTTTGGGAGTAAATCTTGAATACAACCTCACAAAAAATATAGCATTGGGACTCCGCTTTCAATATGTTTCGAATAATCGCGATGACTTGGAAGGTGGCAAAAAGACCTATCAAGATCTTAATTATAGAGGAGTAACAAACGACTTTTTGTCTGTTGGTCAGCTTAATCTCCGTTGGAAATTCGGAGCAAAAAAACACCCTCATACAAGAAATATAACGATGAGAGAGTATTGGGATATTGTTCCCAATGAAGCTCTTGAGGCAGCAAAAAAAGCTGAGAAAGATGTAGCGGAAGTTAAAAATCAGATTGCCAAGCAAGATGATGCTATAAATGCATTGGCTAAACGTTTACAGGGAGTTGAAGATCGATTGACCGACATCGAAGCTCTTCTGTCGGATGAAGGTCCTGACACTGATGGAGATGGAGTTCCCGATCATCGAGATAAAGAGCCGAATACTGCCACCAATACTCCCGTTGATTTTTGGGGACAAGCTATTGCAGTGAAAGATTACGCTCGTATATCCTCTGTGTTCTTTGATCACGACAAAACTAATCTCGACAATCAAGCACAAGAAACAATCTTATCAATAGCCGAGATGTTGCAATCGAATCCTAAATTATTAGTGGAAGTGAGAGGTTTTTGTGACTTTACCGGAGACGACGATTACAACCGAAAATTAAGCGAACGACGTGCTAAACGCGTAAAACAAGAGCTGATAGATGTATATGGAATTAATGCAGACAGAATTGGTACCAATGGAAAAGGTCGTATTATTGAGCCCGCGCTGAGTTATCGTCCTAACCGTAGAGTAGAATTCCATTTCAGTGAGTAAATGAAGGGGCTTACTGCAATTAAATAAACAATACAAATCACTGAATTATAATAATATATGGATATTTTAACTCAAAGCAAGCAGAAATTTATATTAATAGCTTTCGGCTTATCGGCGGCACTCTTTACTCTTTACGGACAAACAGCAACAGACACCACCTTTACCTCTTCAGGCTCCTTTACTTTTGAGATACCTACAGGCGTTACCACCATAAAGGTGGAAGCCTGGGGCGGTGGA